>CAIXFP010000848.1 GCA_903918705.1 uncultured Pseudomonadota bacterium | reverse complement strand
GGCTGGCCGTCCGGCGCATCGAAATCGGTGGGGGTTTTCAGGCGCAGGAAAACGCAGGCGGTTTCTTTCAGGTGCTTGATGCGGCCGTGGGGAATGGCGATGCCGTAGCCCAAGGCGGTGGAACCCAGTTTCTCCCGCGCGAACAGGCTTTCGAACACTTCCGCGGCGGGGACGCCCTGGCTGGCCTGGACCAGCTGGGAGGCTTGTTCGAACAGGCGTTTCTTGCTGGTGGTTTCGCACTCGGACAGTACGTTGTCGAGCTTGAGTAAGGGGGTGATGAGGTTCATTTCTCTGCCTTGAAATGGCGCCGGTGGGACGCCATGGACAGCCGGCCTGCGAGTGAAGCCGGTTTACCGGCGATTGCAACCTGTGACCGAAGCAGGTCGGTTGCAATCGCGGGCAAGTCAGCTGCTGCTTGTCGCCGCTGTCATGCCACCAGGGATCATTCGGCTTCGGTGGGCGCGCTCTGGCCTTTGACGCCGCCGGACTCGCGATGCACGTTGCCGGACTTTTCCTTGTGCTTGACCATCTGGCGGTCGAGCTTGTCGGCCAGGGAATCGATGGCGGCATACATGTCGGGGTCGATGGATTCCACGTAGATGTCCTTGCCAGGCACATGCACGTTGGCTTCCGCCTTGTTCTGCAGTTTGTCCACCGAAAGGATGACGGAGACGTCGATCACCTGATCGAAGTGCCGGTTGACGCGGCTCATCTTGTCTTCCACGTAGCCACGGATGGCGGGAGTGATGTCGAGGTGATGGCCGGTGATGGTGAGATTCATTGAGTGCTCCTTTCTGGTTTGCTTGCCGCGCAGGTCACATCGACTTGCGCTGGTTGGCGGGAGGGATGTTCAGCAACTCCCGGTACTTGGCGACGGTGCGCCGGGCGACGACGAAGCCCTGCTTGCCCAGCAATTCGGATATTGCACTGTCCGAAAGCGGCCTGGCACGGTTTTCCGCGTCGATGAACTGCTTGATCAGGGCGCGCATGGCAGTGCTCGAGGTGGCCCCACCCTCCTCGGTGGCCAGGGCGCTGCCGAAGAAATACTTGAATTCGTAGAGACCGCGCGGGGTCATCATGAATTTCTGGGTGGTCACCCGGGAGATGGTGGATTCGTGCAGTTCCACGGTGTCGGCGATTTCCTTCAGGGTCAGCGGGCGCATGGCCACTTCGCCGTGCTCGAAGAACATGCGCTGGCGGTCGACGATGGCCTGGGACACCTTGAGGATGGTTTCGAAGCGCTGCTGCACGTTCTTGATCAGCCAGCGCGCCTCCTGCAACTGGGTGGACAGGGAAGCGCCGCCGTCGCGGTTGTTGCGCAGGATGCCGGCGTACATCTCGTTGATGCGCAGCTTGGGGATGGCATTGGCGTTGAGGCTGACCATCCACAAGCCCTTCACCTTCTTCACGAACACGTCCGGCACCACGTAGCGCGTGTCCACCTGGGCATAGGCGGCCGCCGGGCGCGGTTCCAGGGAGGTGATGAGCTGGCGCAGCTGCGTGAAGTTCATGTCGTCGAGCGCCAGGATTTTCTTCAGCTTGCCGTATTCGCGATCGGCGAGCAGGTGCAGGTGTTCCCGCGCCAGGGTTTTCGCGGCGGCAAGATTCGGGGTGTTCGGCGGCAGGGCATTGAGTTGCAGCCACAGGCATTCGCCCAGGTCGCGCGCGCCGATGCCGGTGGGTTCCAGGCTTTGCAACAGGCGCAGGGCGGCGGAGAGTTCCAGGGGGTCCACCTCCAGTTCCTCCGGCAGCAGTTCGGCCAGTTCTTCCAGGGAGGCGGTGAGGTAGCCGTCGTCGTCGAGAGCTTCGATGAGGAAGGCGATCAGCTGGCGGTCGCGGTGACTGAGGGGAGTCAGGCCCAGTTGATCCGTCAGATGCTGGCGCAGGCTGATGGATTCGGCCTGCTGGAAACCGTGTTCCTCATCCTCGTCGTCCGGCGCCGGGCCCACCGCGCGGTCGCCCCAGGCCATTTCCTCGTAAACGTCGTCTCGCTCCTGGCGCGCCGTTTCCTCCGTGGGCGTCTCGTTGCTCGGCCCGTCGAAGCTGTCCTCGCCGTCGAGTCGCTCCAGCAGCGGATTGTCCTGCAACATCTGGGATATTTCCTGGCCCAGTTCCAGCGTCGACAGTTGCAATAGCCGGATCGACTGCTGCAACTGGGGGGTCAGGGTGAGCTGCTGGTGCAGCTTGAGCTGGAGGCTCTGCTTCATGGGTGAAGCGGGTATCTGGATGGGCGGTGGGGGAGGGGGCTAGAGCTTGAAATGCTCTCCCAGGTAAACCTGGCGGACGCTTTCATTGTAAATGATTTCGTCCGGTGTCCCGGACGCCAGCACCTCTCCCTGATTGAGGATGTAGGCGCGGTCGCAGATGCCCAGGGTCTCGCGCACGTTGTGGTCGGTGATGAGCACCCCGATGTTGCGGTCGGTGAGGAAACGCACGATCTTCTGGATGTCGATCACCGAGATCGGGTCGATGCCGGCGAAGGGCTCGTCGAGCAGCACGAAGCGCGGCTCGGTGGCCAGGGCGCGGGCGATTTCCAGACGCCGCCGCTCGCCGCCGGACAGACTGGCGGCATTGGCATCACGCAGATGGGTCAGGTGCAGGTCTTCGAGCAGGGCTTCCAGGCGGTTATCCGCCTGGGCTTCCGTGTAGCCCTTGAGTTCCAGCATGGCGGCGATGTTGTCGGCCACGCTCATGCGGCGAAAAACGGAAGGCTCCTGAGGCAGATAGGAAAGTCCGAGACGGGCGCGGCGATACACCGGAAGGTGGGTAAGGTCGGCGCCATCCAGGCTGATGCGCCCGGTATCCGTGCTGATCAGGCCCACGATCATGTAGAAACAGGTGGTCTTGCCGGCACCGTTGGGGCCCAGCAAGCCCACCACTTCGCCGCTCTCCACCTGGATCGAGGCATCGTTCACCACCTGGCGCGTCTTGTAGCGCTTGGCCAGGTTGTCCGCTTTCAGGAGACTCACGGTTTCTCTTTCACGGGAGCGGTGCCGCTTTTCGGCCGGATCACCGCGTGCACCCGGCCCGGTGTGCCGCTGATGCTGCCCTGGGCCTGGAACAGCTCGGTCACGTTGTCGTAGGTGATCAGATTGCCGCGGATGTCGTCTTCGCCGCGCTTCAAATGGGCCTGGCCGGTCAGCTTCATCTTCTCGGTATGCCCGTCGTATTCCAGGCGGTTGGCCCAACCTTCGGCGAATTCGTCGCTGCCTTCCATTTTTTGGCGGAAGTACACCTGCTTGCCGGAGGCGTCGCCGCTGGAAAAGCCCTGGTCGTCCTGGCGCACCTCGATGCGGTCGGCGGTGATCATCATGGTGCCCTGGGTCAGCACCACATGGCCCTCGTAGATGGCGAGCTTCTGGTTGTCGTCCATGTGGGCGCTGTCCGCCTCCAGGTTCACCGGCCGGTTCTTGTCGGCCTTCTCCGCCCGGGCGGGCGCGCCGAGCGCGAGCGACAAGGTCAGAAAGACGCAGATTTCAGCGATGTTTTTCATAAATGCCTCGAACGCCTCCGGTGAGGTCCAGCCGCTTGCTGTGGTTGTCCGCATACAGGCCACCCGCGTGGATGACGGTATTTCCCAGTCTCAGGGTAACGGGATTGTCGCTGCTGAGAATGCCCGCGTCCGGTATCGCGCGCAAATGTTCGCCGCTCAGGCTGAGGGCCGGGTGATCCGGCGTGGCCGCGCGGACGGCCTGGGCGTCGCCGAGAAAATGCAGGCTCTCGCGGTCGCCGAAAATCAGTCCGCGCCGCGCGCCGACGTCCATGGGTGCCTGCTCGCCGCTGTTCAGGTGGAATCGTGGTTGGGTCAACTCGGTGCTGTCGTCGTCCATGTAATGCGTCATGCGCCGGGCATCGAGGCGATAGCGTGGCTTGCCGGAGAGATCGAAGGTCTGCACCCGGAAGCGTTCGACGATGTAGTCCGGGTCGTGGGTGAAACCCGCGTTGTCCACGGCCTGAGGACGTTCGGCCACCTGATTCAGCCACGCGCTGAGGAGGGCCAGCAGGACGGCAAAGCCCAGCGGCAGCCAGTGCACATGGTGGCCGCCGGTCATCGGTCGTAGAGCGCCAATTGTCCGGCCCAGGTGCCCTGCGCGCGCATGATCAGCTCGCAGACTTCACGCGCCGCGCCGCGCCCGGCGCCGGCCCGGGTGACGTAATGGCTGCGCGCCATCACCTCCGGCGGCGCGTCCGGCACGGTGAGGGCCAGACCGCAGCGGCGCAGGACCGGCAAATCCACCACGTCATCGCCCATGTAGGCGATTTGTTCCGGAACGAGATTCACGTTGGCGAGCAGTTGCCCGAAGGCCACCAGCTTGTCGTCGGCGCCCTGGTACAGGTGCTCGATGCCCAGGTTGCGGGCGCGGAACAACACCACCTGGGAGGTGCGGCCGGTGATGATGGCGGTCTCGACGCCGCTGGCACGCAGCATCTTGATGCCGTGGCCGTCGCGCGAGTTGAACGCCTTGTATTCCTGGCCGTCGTCACCGTAGAACAGGCTGCCGTCGGTGAGCACG
>CAIXFP010000847.1 GCA_903918705.1 uncultured Pseudomonadota bacterium | reverse complement strand
TGATCCGTCGCTGGATGAGAGCACGCCTTAGCGTTTGGCGTCGTGCCGGCAGGTCTTAGCCAAGTTCAGATCAGCCCGCGCGAGCAAACATGATGCCTGAGTCCATCGACGGCCATGGCCGTCGTAGCAGAAACATTCCTCTTCCACGGCCCGTTCATCCACATCTTCGGAATCGAAATCGCGGCATCAACCGGCGAGGGACGATGCCGAGGCAATATCTTCCCTTCAGAGAATCGTGGTCGCAATCGTGGCGAATTCCGCCAAGTTCCAACGGATCAACCCCGATGGCGCCCAAGCCGGAGTTTGACACTTTCGAGGCACATTTTTCACTGACCCCCAGTAACGGTGCGGGTTTCCTGGCGTCAGCTCGCAAAAAGCCTAGATACATGGATTGTTGATTTTCACCCCTGAAGGCCGCTACGATAGGGGCCATGTACTTACGCGAGAGCAAACAACGGCGGGCGGATGGCAGCGTTGTCACCTACCTGCAACTGGCGGAGAACGTCTGGGATGCTGCCAAGGGAAGGTCGCAAGCCAGCATCGTCCATAACTGCGGTCGCGCCGATGATCAGGACGTCGTTGAGCGCCTGCGGCGGCTGGCCAAGAGCATCCTGCGCCGTTGCTCGCCGGAAGAGATCGTCGGTGCTGGTAGCGACTGGCGCCTGATCTGCGCCTGGCCTTATGGCGACCTCTACGCGCTCGAAGTCATCTGGAAGCAACTCGGCATCGACGCCATCGTCCGGCAACAAGCTGGTACGCGGCACTTCGGGTTCGATGTCGAACGCGCCCTGTTTGCCCTGATTGCCAACCGTGCCTGCGCCCCAGCTTCGAAACTCTACTGCCATGAACAGTGGCTCAAGGAAGACGCGCATATCGACGGGACGCAGGGACTGAAGCTGCACCAGCTCTATCGCGCCATGGACTTCCTGGAAGCGAACAAGGAGGCTATCGAACAAGCCATCTTCCACCGGATGGCCGACCTGCTCAACCTCGACGTGGAAGTAATCTTCTACGACACCACCTCGCTACACTTTGAAATCGACGACGAGGATGGTGGTGACAAGGACGGCAACGTTCACGGCAGCCAGGCGGCCGGCAAGAAATCCTACGCCGCCCCTAGGCAGCGCGGTCACAGCAAGAATGGCCGAGGCGACGCACCACAGATTGTTGTTGGTATGGCTGTCACCCGGGACGGGTTCCCGGTGCGCCACTGGGTGTTTCCCGGCAACACGGTCGATGTCACCACGGTCGCCCGGGTCAAGGAGGATCTGCGCGGCTGGCAACTCACTCGCTGCCTCTTCGTCGGCGACGCCGGAATGGTTTCGCAGGCAAACTTGCAGACGCTATCCAAAGGTGGCGGCAAGTACCTGCTGGCGATGCCGATGCGGCGGGGTGACGAAGTCACCGAGGAGGTACTGTCGCGTCCGGGACGCTACCGCACTGTCGCCGAGAATCTGGAGGTCAAGGAAGTCATCGTCGGTGACGGGGTGCGACGGCGGCGCTATGCGGTTTGCTTCAACCCGTTGGAAGCCAAGCGCCAGAAATCGCATCGTGAGGAGCTGCTGAACGAATTGGAGGCGGAACTGGCCAGTCTGTCCGATCTGGCGAAAGTGAGCCACACGAAACGGGTCTGCGCCTTGCGCACAAGCGCTCGCTACGGGCGCTTGCTGAAGGAAACGAAACGGGGCCTGGCGATTGATCGTCAAGCAGTGACCGAACTGGAACGATTCGACGGCAAGTTCGTCGTGCATAGCAACGATGACACGCTCACGGCCGAAGACATGGCGCTGGGCTACAAACAGCAGCAGCGGGTGGAAGAGGCCTGGCGAACGATGAAGAGCGGGCTGAAGATGCGGCCGGTATTCCACTGGGCACCGCATCGCATTCATGCCCACGTCGCCATCACGGTCCTGTCCCTCTTGCTTGAGCGCACCATCGAGCACGCTTGTCAGGACACTTGGCGCAATATCCGGGACGATCTGAAACGGGTCCAGCTGGCGCAATTGTCCAGCCCCAACGGTCGCGTCTGGCAGGTCACCGAGCCTTCGCCGGATGCCGCTAATCGATTGAAGGCATTGAAGATAAAGCCGCCAAAGCCGATCCTGAATCTGGATTGAGCACCCTTCTCGCCTAGATACACACCGATTTCAGGGTCGTCGCCGAATGCCTTGCGCCATGCGGCTTTCCGAGGGGCGTGTTACTTGGCGGTGTCAAAGTCAGGCTTGGCGTCGTTGCGCTTCAGGCCGGAATATTGGCTGGCCAGACTCTCTATGAGTTGGGATCGGTTCATGCGCGAGCTTAGGCGGGGCGACGCGGTTGTGCCGCAGTCGTGGCTTGCTGCTGGCGGTTCATGATGCAGACAGAACAGTCGGGAGACGCCAACATCCTGTTATTCGGAC
>CAIXFP010000846.1 GCA_903918705.1 uncultured Pseudomonadota bacterium | reverse complement strand
CTTCGCCGACTTTCACGGTACCGATCGTACTTGGCTTCAGGCGCGGACGTAATTCCGCGTCGCGGCGATGGTTTCCTTGACCAGTTCCGGGCCGCGGTAGATAAGGCCGCTGTAGAACTGCACCAGGGCGGCGCCGGCGTCCAGCTTGGCTTTGGCGTCACGGCCGGAAAGAATGCCGCCGGCACCGATGATGGGCAGTTCCCCGGCCAGGGCCGCGTGGAAGGCCCGGATCACCCGGGTGGATTTCTCGCGCAGCGGCGCGCCTGAGAGGCCGCCGGTTTCCTGGCCGTGGGCCAAGTGTTGGACACCGCGGCGTTCCAGGGTGGTGTTGGTGGCGATGAGGGCATCGATGCGGTGCTTGCGGAACAGCCCGGCCATGGCGGCAATCTGCTCGTCTTCCAGGTCCGGGGCGATTTTCACGGCCACCGGCATGTATTGGCCGTGGCGGTCGGCCAGGCTTTGCTGCCGCGCCCGGATCGCGCCCAGCAGGGCATCCAGTTCGTCGCCGCCCTGCAGGCTGCGCAGATTCCTGGTGTTGGGGGAGGAGATGTTGATGGTGACGAAACTGGCCTTGCCGTAGAGCTTGTCCAGCAGGATCAGGTAATCGTCGGCGGCGCGTTCGATGGGCGTGTCGAAATTCTTGCCCAGGTTGACGCCGAGGATGCCGCGGTAGCTGCACGCCGCTAGGTTGCGCAGAAGGTGGTCCACGCCCAGGTTGTTGAAGCCCATGCGGTTGATGATGGCCAGGGCCTCGGGCAGACGGAACAGGCGCGGCTTCGGGTTGCCCGGCTGCGGCCGGGGGGTGACGGCGCCCAGTTCCAGGAAGCCGAAGCCCAACGCGCCCAGGGCGTCGATGGCCTCGCCGTTCTTGTCGAGGCCGGCGGCCATGCCCACCGGGTTGGGAAAATCCAGGCCCATGACCCGGCGCGGCAGCCGCGGCACTTCCGGCAGAAAAGGCTTGAGCAGGCCCAGCCCATGCAGTTTGCGCAGGCCGCCGAGCGTGAGGTTATGGGCGGCTTCCGGGTCGAGACGGAACAGCAGGGGGCGGAGCAGGGGGTAGAGGTTCAAGATGGGTGATGGTTTGCCGAAATGGCCAAGTATAAAGGCCAGGCTTTCGTGGCCCCTGGCGAAAATGACTCTGTAAGCTGTGGTTGCCCTTGCCGCGGCGTTGGAACTGCTGTGATGTGCCGCTACCCACAGAGATGTTCCGGTGGGTCCGGTGCTTTGGGCTTCGCCCTGACGCGCAAGCGAGGTGGACTATCAGGGAAAGACGAGTAAATTTGTAGTGCTTATGGGCACATAAAAAATATCTAAATTAGCACTTGCTCATTTACTTATCGTCATTACAATTTCATTACATTCTTTACGGTCCCATGACGGATCGGATCTATCTGTTCATCAGGTGGAGAGCCGCAAGGTAGGGAGTCAACAGCCAGCGTGGATCGTTCGATCTCTCGCCCGCCCGATGCAGTCGATGAAGTGTTAGTCGTAATCCGGCACCGGCTTGGTTACTTCCGGTGCGGTTGTTGAAATGGCCCGACAAGCTCTCGGCGGGCCGAATAGGACCACCGTCACTCCGACAAGAGAGTTAGCGGTGGATAGCGAGGAGACGCTATGGCAGGGCTACGACCCGGGGACACCGTTCCCGGCATTTATTCGAGTGGCGCGCGCCCGCCCCGTGTGCGCGCTATTGCGGCAGGCGGACGATGAATCGCCTGCACGTCGCTCCGGCGCAGATTCCGCAGACCATGCGGCGCCTTTCCTTTTTCCAGGTCTGGCCCGAGGACAGCCTGGAGCGCCTGGCCGCCGGGGCCAAGATCGTTCACCTGGCGAAAAGCGCCACCGTGGCGCGCAAGAATGAACCGTTGGAGTCCCTTTACGTGGTGGTGAGCGGCCTGATCCGCATGTTCATCTCCCTGCCCAACAACATGGAGCGCGTCCTGGCCCTGGTGGGGCCTGGGGAAAGCCTGGGTGAAGCTTGTCTGATCCTGGAAGAGGCCTGTCCGTACCATGCCGTTGCCGGCAAGGACAGCCATGTGCTGGTGGTCGATGGCATGGTGTTCCGGCGCGAATTGGGCCGCGACATTACCCTCGCCCGGCGGACCCTGGAACGGGTGGCGCGCCGTTACATGGAATGCCTGCGCGATGCGGAAATCTGTTCCCAGCGCTCCAGCGTCGTGCGCGTCGCCAGCTATTTGCTGCTGTTCCGTCCGGAACCGGAAGCCGCCTCCTTCACCTTCCATCTGCCGGCGCGCAAGCAGGATGTCGCCGCCAAGCTGGGCCTGACCCAGGAAACCTTTTCCCGCGTTCTCGGCTTTCTCGACAAACAGGGTCTGATCCAGGTGAGTGGCGCCCAGATCCGCATCGAGGATGCAAGCAGGCTGCAGCAGGTTACGACCATGAAAGACTGCCGCGAGACTGGCAATGGAGATGCAAATTTGATTTGAATCAGAAAAATTGCAGGCCAAATCCGGCCCGGCCGCGAGGCTACTTAACCTAGCCGCCGCCTGTGGATAAGTGGGGGAGAAGCCACACCACAGTGAATGCCGCGCGGGGCTGACCGTGGAATTGAGCAAGACCGATTTCGTTCACCCAGCATGGAGGAGACCATGAAGATGAAAAAGCCAATTAAGGCTGTAATAGCCACGCTGTGGCTTGCCACGGGGGCCGCCGGGGCGGCGGACCAGGCCGGTTGTACGATCGCCGGCTATGACATGCCGCCCAACGTCTGCGCTTCCCACACCCGCACCATCGCCTCGACCTGCTTCATCTGCCATGGCCCCAACGGCAAGAGCCAGGCGGCGATCCCGCCCCTGGCCGGCCGGGACAAGGCTGAACTGCTGGCTGCGTTGCAGGATTTCCGCGATGGCAAGCGGGAAGCCACGGTGATGCAGAAATACGTCAAGGGCTACAGCGATTCCGAGTACGAAGACCTGGCCGACTATTTTTCGGCCATCAAGTGAGGGAGACAGGACATGACCATTCGCCGTCGTGAATTTCTCAAATTGGCCGGCGCCGGACTGGCCGCAGGCTTGCTGCCGAGGTCGGTCTTCGCCGCTGCCGCCCCCCGTGTCGTGGTGGTCGGAGCCGGTTATGGCGGCGCCACCTGCGCCAAATACCTGCGACTCTGGGATCCGTCCATCGACGTGACCCTGATCGATCCCAATCCACATCTGGTGTCCTGCCCCATGTCCAACTGGGTGCTGGGCGGCCTGCGCCAAATCGGGGATCTGAACAAGTCCTTCGACAACCTGCCCAAGTACGGCATCCACATGGTGCAGGACAGTGTGGTCGGTGTGGATGCCGACAAGCATCTGGTGAAAACCCAGGGCGGGTCCAGCATTCCCTATGACCGTCTGGTCCTGTCGCCAGGTGTCGAATTCATGACCGACACGATCCAGGGCTATGACGCGGCTGCGGCTGCGGGCAAGGTGGTTCACGCCTTCAAGGCCGGCCCGGAAACCGCATTGCTGCGCAAGCAGCTGGAAGCCATGCCGGATGGCGGCGTGTTCGTCATCGCCAGCCCGCCGCCGCCCGGCAAGTGCGTCTCCGGCCCTTATGAGCGTGCCTGCCTGGTCGCCCATTATTTCAAGCAGAACAAGCCGAAGTCGAAAATCATCATGCTCGACGGGCACTTCCAGATCGTGTCCAAGGGCGCGATGTTCCAGAAGGCCTTCGATACCTTCTATCCGGGGATGGTCGAGCACCGCCCGACCAATATGGTGACCCGCATCGACCACAAGACCATGACGGTCTTCAGTGATTGGGATTCGGTGAAGGCCGACGTCATCAACATCATTCCGCCACAGCGCGCCGGCAAGGTGGCCGACATCGCCGGGGTACGCAGCGACAGCGCCAACCGCTGGTGCCCAATCGACTTCGCCAGCTACGAATCGAAGAGCGTGCCCAATATCCATGTCATCGGCGATTCGGTGGCGTCGAACATGCCCAAGTCGGCACATGTGTCGAACAACCAGGGCAAGATCACGGCGGCGGCGCTCATCGAGCTGTTCCACGATCGCCAGCCCGATACGTTGCCAGTGATCGGCAGCACCAGCTATTCAGCCACGTCGGACCACACCTCCGGGCCCATTGCCGTAGTCATGCGCTACGACATGGAACAGGACTCCTACTTGCGGATGCCGGGAGGCGGCGCCGCGGAAGAAAGCGACGAGCTGAACTTCCAGTACAACCTGGCGTGGTTCGAAAACATCTGGGCGGATACGCTGGGCTAGGCGTTTGCGGCCGGCCCGCGTGGCCGGCCGCGCCCGTTCGGCATTCTGATGCGGCGTTCATACGAGGAGACACAAAATGCGCAAGAACTTGAACGATCAGTACAACCCCATGTACCACCTGGCCTCTCTGGGCTCCGGTGGCCTGTCCATCTCATTCTTCCTGTATCTCAACTTCATGCTGCCGCACGAGAGCGGCATTATTTCCTTCGACCAGATCTGGCCCATCCTGACCAGCGGCCTGAGCCTGAAATCCTTCCTGATCGGCCTCGATCTCGCGGTGGTGCTGCTGCTGGCCCTGACCTCGCTGTCGCTGATGGTCTGGAACACACGGGAGTTCGGCCAGTTCAAGAAGACCGCGGCCTATGGCAAGCTGCGCAACTCGATGGGCGAAATCAGCCTGATGGTGGTGCCGTTGACGATGGCCATGACGGTCAACGTGCTGTTCGTTACCTCCTCGCTGCTGGTGCCGGGCATGTGGGACTACATCGAAACCCTGTTCCCCTTCGCGATGGCCGCCTTCCTGGTGATCGGCGCCTATGCCGTCCGCATCCTTGGCGACTATGTGGTGCGGATGCTGTTGCACAAGGGCTACAACTTCGAGGAAGGCAACAGCCTGGCGGCGATGGTCTCGATCTTCGCCCTGGCTATGGTCGCCGTCGGCCTGGCTGCCCCCGCCGCGATGAGCAGCATCAAGGAAGTGGTCGCCATCGCCACCGCCCTGTCTGCCTTCTTCGCTACCGCCGGCGTGGTGCTGATGCTGATCATGCTGGTGATCGGTTTCGAGGCCATGCTCTCCCACGGCATTCGCATCGAAGCGGCCCCCAGCCTTTGGTTGATGATCCCTATCCTGACCCTGTATGGCATCACCTTCATGCGCATCACCCATGGCCTGCACGAGTCCTTCGAGGCCCACATCCAGCCAGGCGAAATCTATCCCGTCCTGATGGCGTTGTTCTCGGTGCAACTGATGTTCGGCATGATCGGCTACGCGGTGATGAAGCGGCTGAATTACTTCAAGGATTTCATCTACGGCGACAAGATTCATGCCACCACCTTCGCCCTGATCTGCCCCGGCGTGGCCTTCCCGGTGTTCGGCCTGTTCATCGTCAAGTTCGGCCTGCTCGGCAATGGCCTGTTCCAGATGTTCACCTGGCCGCACTACTTGTTCCTGGCTCCGTTCTTCCTGATCCAGTTGAAGACCCTGCAGGTGTTGTTCACCCTGCTGCGCCGCATGGAACTGTTGCCCAGCTTCCTGCCCTTCGCCGCGACCAGTCCCCGCAATGCTTGAGCGTAAACACCCCCGGCCATGGCCGGGAACAACTTGAACGACAGGGCCAATTAATCGCCCATATTTATCGACTGAAGGAGACAAGCCCATGAAAACCCTGCTTCTGACCAGCCTGCTGCTGATCGCTTCCGCGGCCCATGCCGACACCACCCTCGGCATCGACCAACTCAAGGCCCTGATTCCCGGCAACTCGGTGAGTGGTTTCGCCGATGCCCTGGGCAAGAACTACACCGCCTATTACTCCCCTGACGGCGTGCTGATTCAGATGCTGGAAAACAAGCTGAAGCGCAAGGGCACCTGGACCATCAGCGACGACGGCCAGTTCTGCACCCAGTTCCCCACCCAGCAGAAGAAGTGCACCAAGGTCACCCAGGCCGCCAACGGTGAATACCATCGGATCAAGGATGACGGGATGGTCACCAACACCATGAAGAAGTTCTACAAGGGCAACGCGTTCAAGCTTTGAGCGCCGCCATCCAGCAACAAGGCCGCCTTCGGGCGGCCTTTGTTCTTGGTCTGATTCGGATGATGCGGCGCTGTGCGCGTTATTTTTTAGCGCGAGAACAACTGTAATACGGCTGAAGTATTCTACTGCCCCCCGTTCTTTGCGGCACAGCAGCAACCTCGATCCGCTCCGAAACAGAACCATGCCCATCGTCCCCAAAGGTTTGCGCCGTCCCTTATCCCCCGGACTGGAGCCGGTTTGCCCAGGATTCCATCCCGGTTCGCCGCGCCTTCCAACCTTCGCCCTTCTGTCCATGGGTATGTTCGTCGCTTGCGTATGGGCATTTCCCGCTCTGGGTGACGATCGCGCGGACAGCGCCGAGACCGTCCAGGCCAAATTCCAGGGCACCTATGTCTGGCAGGCCAAGCCGTCGTTCCCGGCGACCCATTCCGGTACGAACAGCCTGGCGCCGGAGGGTGAATATCGCAGTTTCAGCATCACGGCGACCGCCTTTCTCGGCCTCCGCCCCTGGCCGGGGGGCGAGGTCTACCTCAACCCGGAGGTATCCATGAGCCGGGCCCTGTCCGATCTGCACGGATTGGGCGGCTTGCCCAACGGCGAGAACCAGAAAGGCAGCAGCACCGCGCCCAGCTACTATCTGGGCCGGTTGTTTCTCCGGCAGACCTGGGGCCTGGGCGGCGGTACGGAGCAAGTGGAATCCGCCCCCAACCAGATGGCCGGCAGCGTGGACAGGCAGCGTCTGGTGTTGACGGCGGGCAAGCTCAGCCTCCTCGACGTGTTCGACGGCAACGCCTATGCCCACGATCCGCGCACCCAGTTCCTCAACTGGGCGCTGATGGCCCCGGGCGCCTGGGACTTCGCCGCCGATGCGCGCGGCTACACCAACGGCGCGGCCCTGGAGTATTACCGCGACGAGTGGGCGCTCCGGGCGGGGCGCTTCGAGCAGCCCAGCGAATCCAATGGCCTGCCCCTCGACGCCAATCTAGGCGCCCATTACGGCGACCAGATCGAGTTGGAGCACGGCCACGAATGGTTCGGCCAACCCGGCAAGCTGCGCCTGCTCGCCTTCCGCAATCGCGCCGTCATGGGCGGCTTCCGGGATGCCATCGACTATTGGAATGCCCACGGCCAGGCCGGGGCGCCGGACGTGGGCGAGGTGCGCAGGTTGCAGTCCAAGACCGGCTACGGCCTCAGCCTGGAACAGGCCCTCACCAAGGATGTCGGCGTCTTCGCCCGCTACAGCCGCAACGACGGCGGCACGGAAACCTACGCCTTTGCCGAGATCGAACGCTCGCTTTCCGGCGGCGTCGTGGTCACGGGCACGTCCTGGGGCCGGCCGCGGGACGACATCGGCTTGGCCCTGGCGCAAAACGGCTTATCGACGGCGCATCAGGCTTATCTTGCCGACGGCGGCCTGGGTGCCTTCATCGGCGACGGCGGAATCGCATACCGGCCGGAGCGGATCTTCGAGGGTTACTACAGCCTGGCCGCCGCCCGGGATGTTGTCCTAAGCCTCGACTACCAGCATGTGACTCATCCCGCCTACAACGCGGGGCGCGGCCCGGTGCAATTCCTCGGTCTGCGGTTGCACGTGGAACGCTGAGGCGGTTTCGCGCCAGCTACAGGAAGACCTTGGCCGTCTGGTAGAAGGCGAAGCTGAGCAGCCAGGCCATGGTCAGGGACCAGGCGATGGAGGCCCACATCACCCGGCTGGAGTTGGCCTCGCGGCGGATGGTGGCGAGGGCCGAGAGGCAGGGCGTGTAGATCAGTGTGAACAGCATGAAGCTGTAGGCCTGCATCCAGTCCAGGCGATGCGCCAGAATGCCGGAGAGCTGGTCGCCACCGGCGCCGTAGATCACCGCCAGGGAGCCGATCACCACTTCCTTGGCGACGAAGCCGAACAACAGGGCGAT
>CAIXFP010000845.1 GCA_903918705.1 uncultured Pseudomonadota bacterium | reverse complement strand
CGACCTGGCGCCGGGCAAAACCGCCCTGGAACTGCTGCGGGAAATCCGCGCCCAGGTGGCCGTGGTGCAGCCGCCCGAATACAACCGTTTCCCCAACAACTTCAGCCACATCTTCGCCGGCGGCTATTCCGCGGGCTACTACAGCTACAAATGGGCGGAAGTCCTCTCGGCGGACGCCTACAGCCTGTTCGAGGAAGAAGCCGGCAGCCACGTGAACGGCGTGTTGAACCCGGAAGTGGGCCACCGCTTCTGGAGCGAGATCCTGGCGCAAGGCGGCAGCCGCCCGGCCCTCGAATCGTTCAAGGCCTTCCGCGGCCGCGAGCCCACCATCGACGCGCTGCTGCGGCACAACGGCATGGCATGATGGACTGCCCTCCCCCGCAAGCGGGGAAAGGTCTGGGACAGCCGCTGGGCAAAGCGGAGCGTGCTCAACGACTACGACTGCCGCGGCGCCGCCAGATTGCGCGGGAAGCGGGGTCGTCGGAGCTTTGAGGTTGGATGTCGGAGGTCTGAGCACCGATGTCGGAGCTTTGAGGTCGGACATCGGAGCTTTGAGCTTCAGCAACGAAGCTCAGAGCTCGGACATCGGAGCTTTGAGCTTCAACGTCGAAGCGCTGAGGTCGAATGTCGGAGCTTTGAGCTCCAACGTCGAAGCTCTGAGGTCGGATGTCGGAGCTTTGAGCTCCAGCCACGAAGCTTTGAGCAGGATCGGCAAACCCTGACCTTGCGCGGCTACGCCAACAAGCTGGTCAGCGCCGCGTAGAGCTGGAACAGGAAGGCCATTCGCTCGGCGTCGTCGCTCCAGGCGCGCTGGCCGCCGTTGGACTGATACGCGGCATCCACGGCCCGGTCCAGGGCCTTGTGGGCGCGGCGCAGGTCGAAGGGCTGCGTGTTGGGGTCGAAGCGGTCGGCGAGGCTGGAACCGGGATGGGCGCGCGGGCGTCCAGCACCGCCTGGACGGCGGCTTCGATGGCGCTCAAGCACCTCTCCCCTCGGGAGAGGGAGCGCCGGCGGCCGGTTCCCGTCTCGCTAATGCGGCATTCAACGCCATCTTTATGCATTCTTAATGCACGTCGCCCAAGTCTTGGTCCTTTCTTTATCTCAGGTCACCTAGAGTTCAGATCGTACCAATTTGGATCAACCTGTTTTTTCAGGAGACATCATGGACCTGATCTTTCTCTTGGCCACTCTGGCGTTCTTCGCCCTGTCCGCCGCCCTGGTGGCGGGCTTCGAGAAGCTGCGGAGACAGTGAACATGCCGACGCTTTATCTCATCGCGTTGCTGGCGGCCATCGGGGTGTTCGTCTACCTGGTCATCGTGCTGTTTTCCCCGGAGAAATTCTCATGACCGGCAACGGCTATCTCCAACTCCTCCTCTACGTCGCCAGCCTGATCCTGCTGGCCTGGCCCCTGGGGCTGTACATGGCCCGGGTGTACCGTGGCGAACTGGCCTGGCTGCGGCCGGTGGAGCGCGGCCTCTACCGGATCTGTGGGGTGAAACCCGAGGATGACATGCCCTGGACCCGCTACGCCTACGCCATGCTGGCCTTCAACCTGCTGGGCTTCCTGGCGGTCTACGGCCTGCAGCGCCTGCAGGTCTGGCTGCCCCTGAACCCGGACGGCATGGGCCCGATCACGCCCGACTCCGCCTTCAACACCGCGGCCAGCTTCATCACCAACACCAACTGGCAGGGCTACGGCGGCGAATCCACCATGAGCTACCTGACCCAGATGCTGGCCCTGGGGGTGCAGAACTTCCTCTCTGCCGCCTCCGGCATGGCCACCCTCGTCGCCCTTTTCCGCGGCTTCTCGCAACGGGAGGCCCAGGGCGTGGGCAACTTCTGGGTGGACCTGGTGCGCTCGACCCTCTACGTCCTCCTGCCCCTGTCCCTGGTCCTGGCCCTGGCCCTGGTGAGCCAGGGGGTGGTGCAGACCTTCGACTCCCATGCCACGGCGCAGTTGCTGCAGCCGGTGCAATACGAGGTGGCGAAGAACGGCACGGACGGCCAGCCCCTGAAGGACGCCAAGGGCCAGCCAATCATGGAGAAGCAGACCGCGAAGGAGCAGACCATCGCCGTCGGCCCGGCCGCCTCACAGATCGCCATCAAGCAACTGGGCACCAACGGCGGCGGCTACTTCAACGTCAACTCCGCCCATCCCTTCGAGAACCCCACACCGCTTTCCAACTTCCTGGAGATGCTGGCCATCCTCATCATCCCGGCCGCCCTGTGCTACACCTTCGGCGCCTGGGTGGGCGACCGGCGCCAGGGCCATGCCCTGCTGGCGGCCATGACCGTGATCTTCGTCGGCCTGCTGGCGGTGTGCGTGGCCGCGGAGCAGTCGGGCAACCCGCTGTACGACCGGCTGGGCCTTGCCACCCAGGCCAGCGAGTTGCAGTCCGGCGGCAACATGGAAGGCAAGGAGACCCGCTTCGGCGTGGTCAACTCGGCCCTGTGGGCCACCGCCACCACCGCCGCCTCCAACGGCTCGGTCAACGCCATGCACGATTCCTTCACGCCGCTGGGCGGCCTGGTGCCCATGTGGCTGATCCAACTGGGCGAGGTGGTCTACGGCGGGGTCGGCTCCGGCCTCTACGGCATGATCATGTTCGCCCTGGTGGGGGTGTTCATCGCCGGCCTGATGATCGGCCGCACCCCGGAGTACCTGGGCAAGAAGATCGGCGCCTTCGAGATGAAGATGGCCGCGGTGGCCATCCTGGTGCCGCCCCTGGTGGCCCTGGTGGGCACCGCGGTGGCGGTGATGCTGGACGCGGGCCGCGCCGGCATCGCCAACCCGGGCGCTCACGGCTTCTCGGAAATCCTCTATGCCTTCTCGTCGGCCGGCAACAACAACGGCAGCGCCTTCGCCGGGTTGTCCGCCAACACGCCGTTCTACAACGCCAGCCTGGGGGTGGTGATGCTGCTGGCCCGCTACTGGCTGGCGATTCCTGTGCTGGCCATCGCCGGCGCCCTGGCGGCGAAGAAGATCGTACCCGCCTCCAGCGGCACCCTGCCCACCCACACCCCCCTGTTCGTGGTGCTGCTGATCGGCACGGTCATCGTCGTCGGGGCGCTGACCTTCCTGCCCGCCCTGGCCCTGGGGCCGGTGGTGGAGCATTTGCAGATGGTCGGCCGGTAGCCGGTAGGTTGGGCTGAGCGCAGCGAAGCCCAACACGCGCGGTGACCGTTGGGCTTCCTTCGTCAGCCCAACCTACGCATTCGTGCCGGCGAGGCGCCGGCGCTACAGGAGAAACACGATGCACAAGACTCAATCGCTGTACGACGCCGCCCTGATGCGGCAAGCGGGCTGGGATGCGCTGAAGCGCCTGGACCCGCGCTACCAGGTGAAGAACCCGGTGATGTTCGTGGTGTGGCTGGGCAGCCTGCTCACCAGCGGCCTGTTCGTCCAGGCCGTGACCGGCCAGGGCGAGGCACCCGCCGGGTTCATCCTCGCGGTGTCGCTGTGGCTGTGGTTCACGGTGCTGTTCGCCAACTTCGCCGAAGCCCTGGCCGAGGGCCGCGGCAAGGCCCAGGCCGCGGCCCTGCGCGGCCTGCGCAAAACGGTGTTCGCGAAGAAGCTGAGCGAGCCCCGCCATGGCGCCCAGCAGACCAGCGTGCCCTCGGAGGACCTGCGCCGCAACGACGTGATCTTCATCGAGGCGGGCGACACCATCCCCGCCGACGGCGAGGTGATCGAGGGTGTGGCCTCGGTGGACGAATCCGCCATCACCGGCGAATCGGCCCCGGTGATCCGCGAGGCGGGCGGCGACTTCTCCGCCATCACCGGCGGCACCCGGGTACTCTCCGACTGGCTGGTGGCGCGCGTCACCGTGAACCCGGGCGAGACCTTCCTCGACCGCATGATCGGCATGGTGGAAGCCGCCAAGCGGCAGAAGACCCCCAACGAGATCGCGCTGACCATCCTCCTGGTGGGCCTGACCCTGGCCTTCCTGAAAGCCACCGCCACCCTGCTGCCCTTCTCCCTGTTCAGCGTGTCGGCGGCGGGCAGCGGCAGCGCCGTGTCAGTGACGGTGCTGGTGGCCCTGCTGGTGTGT
>CAIXFP010000844.1 GCA_903918705.1 uncultured Pseudomonadota bacterium | reverse complement strand
CTTGTTGACGGCTTCCAGGAGGGCGGAGGCGGCGGTCTCACCGGTCTGGATGGCCTGCTGGATTTCCAGCAGGGTGTCGTAGGCCGCATCGGCGCCACCCAGAATCTCGGACTTCAAGGCGTCGAGCAGGCCGACGATCTTCGAAGACGAGTAGGTGGTGGTCGTGGTGATGGCACCGTCATTGATGCTGGTGGAGGCGTTGACCGCGCTCTTCAGCTCGTTGATGGCCGACACCAGGCTGGACTTGTCGGTGGTGGACAGGGAGGCCAGCGAGCCGATCTTGGCGTAAACGGTGTTGAATTCCTGCGCGGCGCGAAGGACGAAGCTCTGGATTTGGGTCTGCAGACTCATGGTGCGTTTCCTTATTGAGGAGGGAGGGGTTCGGGCCTGGGTTGGATAACCTCGGCCCACATCACCCGAACCAGCGGCTACGAATCACGCGGCGCGCGGGTTTCGGGGTTCCAGAAACACCGAGGCCACCGCGATGGGTGGCCTCAGTGAATTGGTCGGTTGGTGTTTCTATCGGTGGCTCAACGGCCGGCGTGGACAACCCCGGTGGCAGTCCCAGTTGCCGCTCCAGTTCCCGCCAGTGGCGTTCCTCGAAACGGTCGAGGCCAGCGGCAGCGGCCGCCGCGCGGGCGTAGACGTAGCAGTCCAGACCCTCATTGCGTTCCCGTGTCTTCTGCCACTCCCGCACCGGGAAGCCGTTGCGGTTGCGGCGGGTGATCAATTGCTCGGCGCAGAGTTGCTGGATGAACTCGGCATCCACCTTGGGCAGATGCACGAACCCCGTGGGGTAACGCACCGTGACGCCGTCCTCGTCAACCTCGGCGGACTTGCGCAGGGCGTTGTAGAACTCCAGCTTGGCGATGCCCACCGCCACCGAGTAGACCTTGATGCCACGGCGCAGCTTTTTGCCGCCCTGGGTGACGTCCACCGCCGTGGGTGTGCCGATCAGGGCTGCACCCCGGGGGACACCCTTCACCGCCATCAGCCGGGGATCCTTTGCCGCGCGCACGAAGGCATAGGCCTCCTGGGTGGCGAAGCCGGTGTCCAGGGCGAAGCGGGTCAGCGGTAGGTGCGCACCGGAGGCGTGGGTCCAGGTTTCAGTCAGTAGGGTTGCCAACTGGCGCCAGACCGTATCGCGGGCCGTGTCGCCCATCAACACCCGGTGCTCGATGAGCCAGGCTTCCTTGCCGCGTTCGAAGGCCCAGATCGAGGCCTCGATGCGATCCTTCTGCACGTCGGCGCCGCCCACCAGCAGCAGGCCGCCGGCCGGGATGGAGCCGATGCGGTAGTCCTCGCGCCGCTCCAGCAATCGCTGCCAGTCCGGAGCCTCGCCTTCCTCGATCCAGGTTTCGCCCAGTTCGGTGTTCTTGAAGGTCTTGATGGCCGAGGCCGATCCGGATTCCTTGTTCACGGCGGCCTCCCAGGCGGCAGCGATGTCACGCCAGGACCGCCAGCCGATCGGGCTGTACAACGACGACAGATGGAAGCCCGCCGTCCTACCGCTGCCCTTGGCCAGCGCCCGCCACTCGCCGGCTGCCAGCATCGCGGTCTTGTGATGTTCGGCGATGGCGGTGTCGCAGGTCTCGCAGACGTAGGCCGCCGTCTGGGGTTGGCCTCGGTCCCAGCGCAGCTGCTCGAAACGCAGCCACTGCCGGTGGCCACAGTGAGGACAGGGCACGAAGTAGCGGCGTTGGTCGGACGCCTCGTACTCCCGCTCGATGGACGACACCCCGGCGATGGTTGGGGTGGAGACGATGAAGATCTTGCGCCGCGCGAAGGTGCGGGTGCGCGCTTCGGCCAGAGAAATCGCATCCCCCTCGCCATCGACGTCCAGGGGATAACCATCCACCTCGTCGAGGAACAGATAGCGCACCGGCATTGAGCGCAGGCCGACCGCGCTGTTCGCCCCGGTCATCACCAGCACGCCGCCCGGAAAATCCTTCGACAGAACCGTGTTGCCGGAATCGCGAGACCTCGGATCGCGGACGAGTTTCCGCAGGACTTCCGACTCTTCGATCAGCGGGTCGATGCGCTGTTTCGAATTGCGCTTGGCCATCTCGACGGTGGGCTGCACCGCCATCATCGGCCCCGGCGCCTGGTGGATGATGTAGCCCATCCAGT
>CAIXFP010000843.1 GCA_903918705.1 uncultured Pseudomonadota bacterium | reverse complement strand
GGGTGGATAGCCATAGAAAGGCCCATGCAAGCCGATTAAGGGTGAGTAGCGGGGTGAAGGACCGCAAGCGTGTGACGGGCATGATGAGCCACCTTCCAAAGGGGATCTAAACTTTCCAACGGCTATAGCCAGGGATTCGGTTGAGCGGTTCGGCTTCCTGGTGCATGGCCGTTACTGGAAACTCGGCGGAGTGAACGGCATGGCTTGAGCGACAGGTTGTCCTGAAGATGCAGGCGCAGTGTTCATTCCGCCCCCAGCCGCCAAGCGAGCGACCGGCTGCTTGTCCACGTTGGTCACCAAGGCGAGCGTGCTGCTGTCCTGGACCAGACGCTTGCCCCCCACCTCGGCCCAGCCATCGCCGATCTGGGTGACCTTCAGACCATGCGCGGATGCGCTGGCGGATGCCTGTTTCAACACCCCACCCAGCTCGATGATGGCCACCTGACCGGATTCGTCGCGGATGACCCCGACCAGGCGCGGACCGGTGGGCACCACCGGCAACGGCGCCGCAACTGGGGCGGCGGGCGCTACCGCATTGGAAGGCGGGGGTTGTTTAGCCTTCATGCCTCTTGCCACTTTCATGCCGGGGAACAAAACCCCTTCCAGTTCGGGCATCTTGTCGGTCGGGAATCCCAGCGTACTGAATTTCTCCGACCTCCCCCTGGGCAACACATCCGGTTGATCCAACTTCCTGCTTTCGGATGCCGAGCGCTTTTGCCGCTGTTTCTCATCCGCGATCAGGGTCTTAAGGCGCTCAATCTCCAATTCCTTCTTGAGGTTGGCAATCGAGAGGTCCGTGCCGGTGTAGGGGTTCACTTCCGCCGATCCGGTGTCCGGTGCATGGGTGCTGGCCAGCGCTGCGGGCGACGGGCCGGCCGCCCAGACCGGGCAGGACAAGGCAAAGGCAATCAATGGAATCAATGGGCGAATGGATTGCATGGCAAGTCTCCTGGTTCAGTACACCATCCCAACAGCGGTCTGCGTCAGCGGGGTGCCGTCGGGTAGGGTGGTCATTGCTGCTGTCGTGAAAGGCGGCAACTGCATGTCGGCGGTAGCATTGCCGGGGTTGCGCAGGGTTGCGCCACAGTTGTCGTATTGAAGGATCTGGCCGTAGCCGTCGGTGACGTCCTGGCGGGTTAGCCCGATGACCCCGGCAACCGTCGTATCCATGCCGACAGGCGTGGCACAAGTCGTGGGAATGCCATTGGCGCCATCCCACCCACTGGCGGCCACACCTGGCGGGCAGGCCGCGGCACCGCAACCGAAATAGTCGATGGAGGGTGCGCGTGCCGGGTCGGCGTTGTAACGGGCCGAGAAATACTGCTGCATGGCCCCTGATGCGCGCGCCAGCGCATTCATCGTCTGGGCATAGGCGCTGATCGCCTGGCCGGCGGTATCCACCACCATGCCGACGTCGTCGCCGGCAAGGGTGAGCTGGCCCCCCACGAACGTGGTGCCGGCTTCCACCCGTGCATTCGGGCCGCCGCTCACGATGGCCACCGGGTGATAGGGCAGGTTCTGGCCGTTGTAGACGAGGGCGGCACGCGCCGCGATCAGGATGCAGAAGTTGCGGCCGTAACCGTCCCGGATTGCTTCATCCGGCGAGGAACGCAGCAACTGGGCAATCGGAGCCAATGCCCCGGCAACCGGCAGGCAGTAGCCCTGTGCATTCGGCGCGACAGCGGCAATGATGCCCGCCGCCCCCAGGTTGAGCTGGGCCTGGGCATCGCCGTCGATGCTGAGGATGTTCTGCCGGTACGCGGTTTCCAGCCCGTTCCTGAGCAGGGTGAGGCGATTATCCGTGTCCGTGCGCGACTTCCACTTCAACTGCGGACCGAGGAAGTTGTAGGTGGCGGCGGTCAGAATGCCCATCAGGGCGATGACCACAGTCAACTCGATCATCGAGAACCCGCTCATGGCGCTTATTGCAAAGCTGCTCATTGCAAACCTGGCTTGCCGGCATCGCGTCATTGCAGTTCCTTCGCCAGCCGCAGCG
>CAIXFP010000842.1 GCA_903918705.1 uncultured Pseudomonadota bacterium | reverse complement strand
TGCGCGCCGACCTGGATTTCTCCGAGGACGAGGCCACCAGCGAGACCTACAAGCCCAACCCCAAGCCGGAAGACCAGTCGATCCGCAGCCAGCAGTCGGTGGATGACGTCAACAGTGGCGGCAATCAGGCCCAGGGCGTGCCCGGAGCCCTGACCAACCAGCCCCCCGGCCCCGCCACCGCGCCGCTGAACGCGCCCGCCGGCGCCAATGCCGGGCCCAACGTGGCCGCCGGGCAGGGGAGCAATTCCAGCCACAAGGAAAGCACAGTCAACTTCGAGCTGGACAAGACCATCCGCCATGTCAAGGCGTCCCAGGGCCGCATCAAGCGCATTTCCGTGGCGGTGGTGGTCAACAACAAGGCGGCCCGTGACAAAACCGCCAAACCGACCCCCCTGTCCGCCCAGGAGATGTCCCAGATCAACGGCCTGGTCAAGGAGGCCATGGGTTACACCCAGGAGCGCGGCGACAGCGTCAACGTGGTCAATGCCACCTTTACCGATTCCAGAGAAGAAATCGAAGCGCCGCCGCTCTGGAAAGACCCGGAAATGATCGCTCTGGCCAAGGAAGTGCTGAAGAACCTGATCATCTTCGGCCTGGCTTTCTACCTGGTGTTCGGTGTCCTGCGGCCGATGCTGCGGGATCTGGTGAAGCCGCCGGAAGCGGAGGAGGAAGCCGGCGAGGCGGGCGCGGGCCAGCATGGGCCGGGAGAGCACGGCGAGGCCGGCGTCACCTATGGCCCGGACGGCAAGCCGGTCGCGGCAGTGGACGGCTACGCCGAAATCCTCGCCAAGGTGCGGGAATACGCCAAGGGCAGTCCCAAGGTCACGGCTGACATCGCCAAGGAATGGATGGCCAAGGAATGAGCGAAGAAGAAGGCCTGCGCAAGACCGCGATCCTGATGCTGGCACTGGGGCACGAGGAGGCCGCCGAGGTGTTCAAATACCTGGGGCCCAAGGAAGTGCAGAAGTTGGGCACGGCCATGGCGGCGGTGGGCAACGTTAGCCGCGAGCAGATCGAAGCGGTGCTGCGCGAGTTCCACGATGCCACGGAAGGCCGCATGAACCTGGCCGATTCCGACGAATATATCCGTTCCGTGCTGAAGAAGGCCCTGGGCGACGACAAAGCCGCCCACCTGATCGACCGCATCCTGCAGGGCAACGAGAGCGCGGGCATCGAAAGCCTGAAATGGATGGATGCCGCCAGCGTGGCGGAGATGATCCGCAACGAACATCCCCAGATCATCGCCACCATCATGGTGCACCTGGACCGGGACCATGCCAGCGAGATCCTCAACCTGCTGCCGGAACGCCTGCGCAACGACGTGATGGTGCGCATCGCCACCCTGGAAGGCATCCAGCCCATGGCCATGCGCGAGCTCAACGAGGTGCTCACCCAGCTCCTGTCCGGCGGCGAGGTGGGCAAGAAAAGCAGCCTGGGCGGCATCAAGACCGCGGCGGACATCCTCAACTACATGGGCGGTGCCATCGAAGCCTCGGTCCTGGCCAACATCCGCGAGCACGATGCCGACCTGGCGCAGAAGATCCAGGACCAGATGTTCACCTTCGACAACGTCCTGGAACTCGACGACCGCTCGGTGCAGATGCTGCTGCGCGAGGTGCAGTCGGAGACCCTCATCATCGCCTTGAAGGGCACCAGCGAGGAACTCAAGGCCAAGATCTTCAAGAACATGTCCAGCCGCGCCGCCGAGGCCCTCAAGGAAGACCTGGAATCGAAAGGCCCGGTGCGTCTGTCCGAGGTGGAGGCCGAGCAGAAGGAAATCCTCAAGATCGTGCGCAAGCTGGTGGACGAAGGCCAGATCATCCTTGGCGGCAAGGGCGGCGACGAGGGCCTGGTGGAATAAGCCGCCATGTCCCGCGTCATCCCCAAGGAACAGCTCACCGCCTATCAGCGCTGGGAACTGGGCAGCATCGAATCCGGCAGCCGGGAACCGGGCAGCGTGGTCACCGCGCCGGCGCCCCCCCCCCCGCCGCCCGAGCCGGAACCAGTGTTCAGCGTGGCCATGCCCACCGCCGAGGATCTCGAACGCATCCAGCGGGAAGCCTGGCAGGAAGGCTACGACCTGGGAGTCGAGGAAGGCCGCAAGGCGGGTTATGACGCCGGCTACAGGACCGGCGAGGAAGCCGCCGAGCGCCTGCGGCAACTGGCCGAGGCTCTGTCGGTGGAGAGCTTGCGCCAGGACGATGCGATCGCCCGCGAGATCCTGGATCTGGCCCTGAACGTCGCTCAGCAGGTGCTGCGCGCCAGCATCCAGGCCCGGCCCCAGGGCATCCTGGAGGTGATCCGCGAGGCGTTGCAGTCCCTGCCCACCCTGTCCGGCCACCACAAGGTGGTGGTGCATCCCGATGACGCCGCCGTGGTACGCGAGTGGCTGGAACGGGAGCACAGCCATCTGTCCTGGAGAGTGCTGGAGGAACCGGGCATGTCGCCCGGCGGCTTCCGTTTCGAAAGCGCCAACAACGAGTTGGATGCGACCATGGAGACCCGCTGGCGCGAGGTGACCGGCTGCCTCGGCGTGGATACGTCGTGGATGGACTGAGCCGCGCCGCGGCGCTGGTGACCTACCTGCGCGATTGCCAGGAGGCCGCCGCCATGCCGACGCCATGGCGCGTGACCGGCCGCCTTACCCGGGTCGCCGGCCTGGTGATGGAAGCCGCCGGCCTGAAACTGGCCACCGGGGTCTCCTGCAAAGTGGTCACGCCCAGTGGCCAACAAGTGGATGCGGAGGTGGTGGGCTTTGCCGGCGACCGACTCTTCCTCATGCCCTCAGCCGACGTCTACGGCCTGGCGCCGGGGGCGGTGGTCGAAGTCAACAATGTGTGTGGCCTCGACCCGCCGCGCATCTACAAATCCTTCTTCCGCCGCCGCCGCATCGAGGACCGCATCCGCCAGGTGGCGGTGGGACCGGAGCTGCTCGGGCGGGTCATCGATGGCGCCGGCCGTCCCCTCGACCGCCTGGGCGCCCTCGAGGCCTCGCGCCGCGCACCCCTGCATGCGCGCCCGTTCAACCCCATGGAGCGGGAGCCGATCCGTGACGTGCTCGACGTCGGCGTGCGCGCCATCAACGCCCTGCTCACCGTGGGCCGCGGCCAGCGCATGGGCCTGTTCGCAGGCTCAGGCGTCGGCAAGTCCATGCTGCTGGGCATGATGGCCCGCTATACCGCCGCCGATGTGGTGGTGGTGGGGCTGATCGGCGAGCGCGGCCGGGAGGTTAAGGATTTCATCGAGAACATCCTGGGCGAAGCCGGCCTCGCCCGCGCCGTGGTGGTGGCGGCTCCCGCCGACTCGCCGCCGCTGCTGCGGCTGCACGGCGCCTCCTATGCCACCGCGGTGGCGGAATATTTCCGCGACCAGGGCCAGGATGTGCTGCTGATCATGGATTCCCTCACCCGCTATGCCCAGGCCCAGCGCGAGATTGCCCTGGCGGTGGGGGAGCCGCCCGCCACCAAGGGCTATCCGCCCTCGGTGTTCGCGAAACTGCCGCAACTGGTGGAACGCGCCGGC
>CAIXFP010000841.1 GCA_903918705.1 uncultured Pseudomonadota bacterium | reverse complement strand
GTCGTCCAGTTGGCCGCCGCCCAGCACCGCGTCCACCGTGGTGACCACGCCGTCCAGCTTGTGGCGGGCGGCGATCCAGCGGTCGTTGAGGAGGGTATCGAGGATGGGCGCCGGATCGGCGATGCCGGTGGTCTCGATGAGGATGCGCTCGTAGGGCGGCAGCTTGCCGTCGCGCCGCCCCATGTAGAGGTTCTTCAGGGTCGGCGCCAGGGCACCCTGCACCTGGCAGCAGACGCAGCCGCCGGAGAGCAGGGCCAAAGGCCCACGGGTCTCTTCCAGCAACTGGTGGTCGAGGCCGATCTCGCCGAACTCGTTCATCACCACGGCGGTGAGCGGTAACCGCCGCAGCAGGTAGTTCAGCAAGGTGGTCTTGCCGCTGCCGAGGAAGCCGGTGAGCAGGGTGACGGGGAGTAGGGTGGGATCGTCCATGAGCGAGCGCAGTGGGGAACAGTGCGGGGTGGCCGGCGAACCGCGGCCATGGTGGGCACCCTGCGTTTTGCCCAGGCTACGGCATGGCCCCCGCCAATTTTTCCACACGCACGATGCGTTCCAGCAACTGGCCCTTCTTCGCGCGGTGGTGGCGGTGTTTTTCCAGGTAGTCGCCGGCCAGCACGGTCTCGGCGGGACGGCCCAGGCGGGTCTTGCCGGTGACGGTGAGGCGCAGGCCGTCGAAGGTGGCCAGGGCCGTCAGGCGTTCGCGGTCTTCCAGCTTCATCAACTGCACGCCCTTGCCGCCGGTCAGCGACTTCATCTCCTCCAGGGGGAAGACCAGGAGCTTGCCGTTGTCGGCGGCCACCGCGACGGCGATGCCGGCCAGGCGAGAGGGCGCCAAGGGTTGCCAGCCGGGTTCCAGGGTGAGGAAGGCCTTGCCGGCACGCTGCCGGGAAACCAGGTCGGAGAGTTGGCAGAGGAAGCCGTAGCCGCCGTCGCTGGCGATGAGCCAGCGGCTGTCCGGGGCGGCGGAGAAAGCGTGGAGCAGGCGTTCCCCCTTGGCCAGTTCCGCCAGGGTGGCGAGCGGCACGCCATCGCCGCGGCCGGTGGGCAGGTCGGGGATGCGCAGCGAGTAACTGCGCCCGGAGCTGTCCAGCAGCACCAACGGCCAGGTGGTGCGGGTTTCCAGCACCGCCAGGGCGCCGTCGCCGGCCTTGTACTGGATCGCCGCGGCGTCGAGGCCGTGGCCGACCCGTGCGCGTAGCCAGCCGTTCTTCGAGACGATGACCGTGACCGGCTCGTCCACCACGGTATCTTCCGTGTTGGCGGCGGTGACGGCGGCCGCGGCCTCGATCAGGGTGCGCCGCTCGTCGCCGTATTTCTTCGCGTCGGCGCGGATCTCCCTGATGACCAGACGCTTCAGTTCGTCTTCGTCGCCCAGCAGGCGCAACAGGCCGTCCTTTTCCGTGCGCAGTTCGCCCAGTTCCTTTTCGATCTTGATGCCTTCCAGCCGGGCCAACTGGCGCAAGCGGATTTCCAGGATGTCGTCGGCCTGGATTTCGGACAGGCCGAAGGCGGCCATGAGGTCGGCCTTGGGGTCGTCCGCCTCGCGGATCACCCGGATCACCTCGTCGATGTTGAGCAACACCGCCTGGCGGCCTTCCAGGATGTGGATGCGCCGGTTCACCGCGTCGAGCCGGTATTCGCTGCGCCGCCGCACGGTGTCGATGCGGAACGCGGCCCATTCCTGGATCAGGGCGGCCAGGCCCTTCTGGCCGGGGCGGCCATCGCGACCCACCACGGTGAGGTTCATCGGCGCGGTGGTTTCCAGGCTGGTCTGGGCCAGGAGCAGGCGCATGAAGCTGTCCGGATCCTGGTTGCGCGACTGGGGCTCCAGGACGATGCGCACCGGCGCCTTCTCGTCGGATTCGTCGCGGGCGGCCTCCAGGGCGGCCAGGAGCGAAGCCTTGAGGGTCTTCTGCTCCTGCGACAGTTCCTTCTTGCCGGTCTTGATCTGGGGGTTGGTGAGGGCGTCGATCTGGGTCAGCACCTGGGCGGTGGATACGCCCGGCGGCAGTTCGGTGACGACGACGCGCCATTGCCCGCGCGCCAGTTGTTCCACCTGCCAGCGCGCCCGCACCCGCAGGCTGCCGCGCCCGCTTTCGTAGGCGGCGAGGATGTCGGCCGGGCTGGAGATGATCTGGCCGCCGCCGGGGAAGTCGGGGCCGGGGACGAATTCGAGCAATTCGCCGGTGGTG
>CAIXFP010000840.1 GCA_903918705.1 uncultured Pseudomonadota bacterium | reverse complement strand
GACCCTGGAGAAGCTGCCGGCCTGGCCGAATAGCCGGCTGGATGAACTGCTGCCGCTGCGCGGCACCGCCAAACCCTGACTTGCTGGCGTTTGGCTAGATGGGGCGGCTGGACGCTTACTCTCTTGTTACCTATTGAAGACGATGCCGGGCCATCTGCTCATCTGTTACCGTTCCATCCGGAAGGCAGACGTAGTTCCCGCTTACCGACAAACTGGCGCAGGTCGGCAGGGAAGACGAACCGAAAGAAATACTTTGTCCCATGCCGGCTACGGCAGAGGTGAGGCGGAACGCGCATGGCAACTCCTGCATCTGATGGAGCACCTTCGTGGACCACCTTCGTGGAAAAGAGCTAGGCCTGAATGAAAAACGCCAACACAATCAATGTGTTGGCGTTTTTGGCGGCGACTACCGAATAACAGCCTGGAAGCCTCATGAATAGGCGCTTTGTCTCTTCGCCTGTTTCACAGTTACCCCATAAGTTACCCCTGCCAGGTGAACGCTGCCCCCTTTTGTGATTCAGGTTCCCGCTCATGGGGGTTGTTTCGCATGACGCCTCACCTGCCGTCCAGGTCATCGGCCAGTTTGTTCAGGTCATCTAGCCGCCGCTCGAATAGCCCTAGCCGCTTCGCAATTCCTGCCAGCGATACCCTGGTGAAAGCATCGTGCCGGGCTTCCAGCCGCTCGAAGGTGCGCCAGTGCATCCCCTTCGGTTTCCAGCCCTTCGGGTTGAGGATGCCACCCTGCCAGCCCAGGCGTTCGCGGATTCGATCAGCCCGCCGCGCCGCTCGATCATCGGCGGTTTCACTCTCGCAAGCATAAGCCAGGCGGTAGCAGTGCCGACAGGCGAAGATGCCGCCGCCGTACAAGATCGCCACTCGCCGCCCGCATCCCGCCGCCGGGCAACGGAACCACGCGCGCCGGCCGCCGTAGGTGCAGAGTGTCCAGTCCAGTGAAACCGGGTATTCCTCGCGTTTCCATTCCCCGTCGCCGCTTCGGTGCGAATACATGAGGATCACCCGGCCGGCTTCCGCCCGTGCCTGGATGGATGCCACTGCTTCGCCGTTCCGCGTCCAGTTCAAGCCGAAGGCCCGGCCCGGTGTCAGCAGGCCATCCCGTTGCAACTGCCGCACGTCCAGGGTGCGATAACTGTTCGTGGTGTCCTTGCCGCCCTGGTATCGCCGCCCGCTTCCCATGCCGCCCATTCGCTCACCCTCCGTTTCGCATTTTGCCCAAATCATCAGCGAAATTGACGGGTTCACTTGTGGCAGATTCGCCCGGAAGCCGCGCCGTTGCCGGGGATTCGATGGTTTCCTGGTGCGGTAGTTTTTGCACCAGTTCCGCCGCCACCAGTGCCTTGATTTGCTGTTTCCAGGCGTCATCAGGGAATTGCGCATCATGAATCACGCCACGCGACAGCTTTTCAACCAACGGGTCAGCGCCGTTGAGTTGCTGCACCACCACGGTAAGCGGGGTCGGTGCCTTGTGTTCCGGCTTGCCGACAAGGTATTGCGCCAGCCAGGCCCGCGCCGATGAATCGCCTTCCTTCGCGGCTTGCAGCGCCCCCGCCACCACACCCCGCCAGTCTTCCAGGGTCACGGTATCGAGCAAGACGCCCATGTAATCGCCTTCGGTGCGGCGATGCGCCGCCGTGCCTCGGATATACCCCGTCGCCTGTTTTCGCTTCGCCATCATTCACCCCCTTCGGTTTCGTCAGCTTCCACCACGCGCAACCATCCTGCCGGATCAGCCCGCGCCCCAGCCAGGTCAAGCGCCAGATCATCGCCGGTGTAATGCCAACGTTCTGCCATTGCCCGGATGTGCGCCTCAAGATCGCCGGGAAGGATCGCCAGCCAGGCCGGGCAGGTTGCGCCCTGGTCGAAGCTATAGACGATCACGCCCACCGCGTCAGACAGGCCAGCGGCCACCGGCTCGCCGCATCCGCCGCGCCCGGCTTGATGGGTGCAGGTGCAGCAGGACGTGTGGGCCGGTTCCGGTGCTGCCTGGTGGATCGGTTCCGCGGCGATGGCCTTGGGGTGTCGTTCCAGAATCTCGGCATGGGTTGCCGGCGGGAAGCTGGCCACTTCCACCGGGTCGCGGTCGGGGTAGTGCAGCAGCCACCAGCGGGAAGCGGTCGCGGCATCGTCGGCAGGTCGGACAAGGGGCGTGATTTTCTGAAAACGTGCCCCGTGGCTACTGCAAAAACTGTCAAAAGGGGCTTTTTGCAGTTCTTGCAGTGGCAAGGGTGGGCATTTTTCAGAATTCACCCCCTTCAAGCGGTCAAGGTATCCCATCAGACAAGCCCTCTCGGGTTGGTGTCATAGACCGTGCCCGGCCGCCCGCCGGTGTCGCTTCTCGAAGCCGCCAGCCATCCAAGTTCAACCAGCAGCCCCAGAGCGTCGGCAACCTGCACGCGGTCGGAAAGCATCGCCCATCCCTGCCGCCATACCTGCCAGCTTGCGAACGCCCGGGGAAGATCGCCTTTGCGGATGCGGGCAATGATCGCCTTCGCCGCCCCCACTTCGGGTGTGGTCACGCTGGCATAAGCCCGGCGTGCATGGGTTTCCAGGTATTCAGCCCAGGCCAGGGCTTGCAGGGTGGCCCGTTCCGATACCGGCCCAGTGCCGCCGCCGGCCAGGTGCAGTACCAGCGCCAGGGCGGGAACCAGCTTCCGGTATTTGGCGAGGTGCGATTCCATCGCCGGATGAAGATCGCCACCACGAAGCCGGGTTTCCAGGTCGGTGCGCCATTCCAGGAACAGCCCCAGGCCGCCGGCATCGAAGCGCAGGTAGGGCAGGCCGTCCGGCTCGCCTTCTTGGTCGGTGTCTCGTTGCGCGCCGATGGCCTCAACGTCGAGACGGTCGAGAGTTTCGTAGACATGGAAGGCCGCGCGCTTGGCTTCACCGTCCGGCCATCTGTCCACGTTGCGCCAGTCGCCGCCGGTGTCGGGCCATACCAGCAGGCCGAAACGCTGGATCAGGCCATCGTCGCCCGCGCCGCCCTTCACCGCATGGCGGATGTATTCGGCAATCCGGCCGGGTTGGGTGGAACCCAGCATGGAGAGACAGACGGCGGGAATGTGCAGGTTGAGGCCGCGCCCGATGCGGTCGAAGGTGTAGGAGGAATCGCCATTCCAGCCGGTCAGGTAGAAGCCGCGCGCTTCGGCTTGGTCTTCGCGGTCAAGCCCTTTGAGCAGGGAAACCATTTCATCCCGATGCACAAGCAAGCCGTTCGGATTCTGCCGATGCAGTTCTCCCAGGGATGCCGCGTTGCTGTCCACCGCGATATAGCGCCGTGCGGTCGGGGCTTCCGGTTCCTCGCCGTTGAGGTAGTCGGACACGTCGGTGTCTGGTGCCCTGGCCAGCATCTTGCGCGCGGCCTTCTCGCCTTCTTCGGCGCGCAGCTTCGCCACCTTCACGGCTCGCGCGTAGTCCTTGGCTTCGGCCTGGTGGGCTTCCGTCGCCGTCGCCGCGAGTCGCTTGATAGGCGACAAGGCCGCTTCCAGGGCAGGGCTTTTCAGCACGCCGGGACGCCCCACCACCAGCGCCCATTGATTCGGGGTCACTGTCCAGTCGGTGCGGGCTTGGGGGCGAATGCCCAGCTTGCGGCCGATGATGGAACCCAGGCCGGCCATGATCGCCGCTGCCACGAAGTCGGGGGCGCACTGGACACGCTCGCAAATATCCGCCGCCCAGGGCTTGAGGGTGTCGGGCAACAGGGCGAGGTCGAAGGCTGCCACCGGGGGCAGGCCATCGGGTAGGGGTTGCAGTTCCGGCCAGCCGTCGCCGTCAGATTCGCTCGCTGGCGCGTTCCGTTCGGCTTGTTGATGCGATGCCGCCGCGTTCGCTATGCAGCGTCCTACGGCTTCCAGGCCGCACAGTTGCGCTAGGTCGTTGCAGTCGGTTGCGCCGTCTGGGCGGTCGGTGCCGAAGTCAGGGATTGCCACCACGCCACCCACCACGCGCGCCGCGTCCTTCGCCCTGGTCAAGCCGGGGTTGCCGGGCGTTGCCACGTCATCATCCGCGCACAGGATCAGGGGCAGGTCGGGGAACTTGGCGCGCAAGGCCAGGGCCACGGTTTCCAGGTTGTTGGCGGAAAACGCCACCGCCACCGGGTAGCCCGTGGCCTCATGGATGGATGCGCCAGTGGCGAAGCCTTCGCACACGCACAAGGCCGCCGCGCCCTTCGGGTTGCCGATGGCGTGGTAACAGCCCGCCACCCGGCCACCGGTCAGGGGGCGCTTGATGCCGTCCGCCGCGATGAACTGCAACGAGTGCAACACGCCATCCGCCCGCATGGGAACTACCAGCAGCAGGCCGGAGAGTTCCGGGGAAAGGTTGGGCGCGATGGCGCGCGCCTGTTCGGCCTGGATCAGCTTCGCGCCGTGGGGCTGGATGCCTTTCTTCGTCACATAGGGATGTTCGCCGCCCTGGTGAGCTTCGGCCAGGATCAGCCCGGCCCGCTCGCGGGCTTCGGCGTGGCGTCGGGCTTCTTCGGCTTCCCGTAGCTGGCGCGCAGCTTCCGCCCTGGCCCGGTGTTCGGATTCCTCGGCAGGGGTGAAGGCGCGGCCAATATCCGCGCGCCAGGTTTGAACCTGCCCGGTGCGCCAGTCGCCGAAACTGCCGGCGGGGATGCCGTCGCCGTGCAGCAGATACCAGCCGGCATCATCGCGGCGCTTGCCGTTGCTGGCGAAGCGGCGCAGCTTGCCATCCGCTTCGATCACGTCAGGGGGGATCAGGCCGGCGGCCTGGATCGCATCGCGGAATTGGGCGATGGCTTCTTGTGGCGTGTTCAGCATGACAGCCGCCCCTTGATTGCCCAGGCGATCACCAGCAGCGCCGCCACCAGTGCAGGCAGGTCGCCGGGCACGGTGGAGAAGTAGCGCCAGGTGCGCAACACTTCCAGGCCGGCCAGGTCGAGTATCGGCAGGCCGCGCTGGTCGGTCAGGAATTCGCTATGCTCGGGGGTGCCTGAAGTCCGCTCGCCCTGGTGCCCCTGGTGCCGGGGCGTTTCTTTTGTGGGGGTCATGATTTACCCCACTCAGACGGATGCAATCAGGGCGCGGATGTCTTCAACTTTCCAGGCGGTCACGCGCGGCCCGAGTTTCACCGGCTTGGGGAAGCGCCCGGATTTGACGCCAGCCCACCAGCAGGATTTCTTGACCGGGATCAGCGCCGGTATGGGCGGGTTCGCCTCGGGGTTACCGATGATGTTCGGCAGGCGAAGAAAGCCGGTTTCGGGGAGATGGTGCATGGTCAGCCGTCCTTGTCCAAGTTATGACGGTGCCATCCTCTTTTTTCCGATAAAGCTAATCACCACAGTTGCGGAAGCTGCTGCCGCAATTGCGGTAACGGGTCAGGTCGCGCCCAGGCTTCGCTTTGCCGTAGCAAACTTATCTTCCAGCGTCCGCGCCGAAATTCCGGGCTTGCCTTCATGGTGCGCCAGCAGCGCGGAAATGATCGCGGCTTGATTG
>CAIXFP010000839.1 GCA_903918705.1 uncultured Pseudomonadota bacterium | reverse complement strand
CCACCACGGTGTGGCTGCCGTCGACGGTCGGCGCGGTGTAGCTGGCGCTGGCGCTGCCGCTGTCCACGGTGATGCTGCGGGTCACGCCGCTGGCCGCCGCACTCAGGGTCAGACTGGCATTGTTGGTGATGTTGTCGACGCTGCTGCTGCCGGTGTCGTGAGTCAGGGCCACGGTGGGCGTGGCGATGGTCTTGTCCAGGGTGAAGGTCAGGCTGGCCGTGTGGATGTTGCCCGCCACATCGGTATCCGTCACCAGCACGGTGTGGCTGCCGTCGGCGCTCGGTGCCGTGTAGGTCGAACTGGCGGCGCCACCATCCACGGTGATGGTGCGGGTGACATCGGTGGCGACAGCGCTGAAGCTCAGGCTGGCGTCGTTGGTGATGTTGTCGGTGGCGCTGCTGCCAGTGTCGTGGGTCAGGGCCACGGTGGGGGTGGCAAGGGTGGTGTCGATGGTGACGACCAAGGCGGAAGAGGCGGCACTGGCTGTGCCACCGGCCGGCAGGTCCGTCGCGGTCAGGGTGTGGGTGCCCTCGACGAGAGCAGTCGTGGTGATGTTGACGTAGGTGTTGGTGAGGTCGCTTGCCGTCAGTACGGCACTGCCGACCTGAGTGGCCCCGTCATACAGCGTGATGGTGTCGCCGGCATGAACCACGGCCGTGGAGAGCGGGTTGGACAACGTCACCTGCACGGTGGGCGTGGTGGCGTTGGTCAGATGATCGCTGTGGGAAGCGCCGCTGTCGGAAGCGGCCAGCAGGATGGGCGCGGACAGTGGTGCCGTGGCGTGGAGGTTGGCGCCTTCGGAAGTGGAAATGCCGGTCAGGTTGGCGGCGCCGTTGATGGCGTTGGTCGCGGTCGAGATGGCACCGGCGGATACACTGCTGATCGAACCACCCATGCCATCGCTCAGGAGGGCAGTCAAGGTGGTAGTATTGGTCAGATCAACGCTGCCGGCCCCGATCGCCGTGACCAGGTTGCCGATGACCGTGTTTGCAACGTTGCTTGCGCTGGCGTCATGGTTGGGGTTCGCGGAGGCCAGGATGATGACCGAGGCCACCTCGGCCGTAGCCTTCTGCACTGCAATGGCCGTCGCGTCGGTGTTGCTCTGGGCAAGGGGGTCGTAGGTGAGCAGATCGACGCTTTGCGCCCCCAAACCCAGGGCATTCTGCACGACCGTTTCCGCAGCCGCGGCAGTCCCGCCATTTGCGGCGACGTAGGCTTGAACCAATGTAGTCAGGGGTGTGACCATGGTGGAGCCAGAGGGCGCCGTGAGAACCAGGGTATTGGCAATGCCGGTATCGATATTTACCCCTCCCTTGGCGACGATGACATAGGAACTCGGGAAGGCGACGCCTCCAGGCAAAGTGCCGGGCAAGGTGAAGTTGCCATTGGCATCGGTTTGCACGCCGGTATCAACCAGATTGGGATGCCCCGGTGTCCCGGTATCGACCCAGATTTCCGCGCCCTTGACATAGCCGTCTGCCACCTTGTCAGCCGGTGTGGGAGTAGAACTGCCGCCGCCCCCCCCACCACTTCCCGCCAGGGCCGCCACGCCCAAAATGCCGGCCGCAATCAGCAAACCATGGCCCAACTCCACCGTCGCACTCGGCGCCGTCGCGGCAGAGGCATCCGCAGCGCCCGCGCTGTCGCTGGGCACACTGCCCGCCTCCGCAGGCGCGGCATCAGTAGTGGTGGTGACCGCCTCCGCCAGATGGATCTCACCACCACTGGACTCGGCGGACACCGCCGGGACACCGCCGCTGGCCGCGTCGTCGCCCGTGGCGACCGACGCCAGAGCATCCTGACCGCCGTCGACGGACAACTTGTGGTGCTTGTCCACGTGGTTCGGAGCCTGCTCGTGGGCCACCAGCGCGGCTTGATGCGATGCCAGAATCGCGGCATCCAGATTGATGGTTTGCTGATTCGGGACGGTCGGCTTCTTCATCTGCATTTCAGGCTCCAGGGAAATAGTGAAACATCCGGCGACGGGGTCGAATTGCCCCATCAATGGAATGTTTATATCAAGATTCTCGAGAGATTACGACCGCCCAAAAGTTAACTTTACAAATGACGGAAGTTATGTTTTCTCCTCTCGCGATCAAGCGCCATGGCACGGGCGAAGACCCCGACCGCCGCATGAACCGCCGCGGTCGCGGCTTGTCACGAGTCCCATGCCGCGCAAGCGACACATTAAGAGCCTTGCGGTACTGGCAAACTCCGCCACGTGCCTTCGTCAAAAATGGGCCGATAAAGTTTAACGGTGGATTTTTCCTGCGCGCCGCTGATCAGCGGCGCCGCATCACGGGTTTGCAGAGGGACGCGAACGATGGCACCGTGGCGCACCTTGAACCTTGAAAGAATGCACCGGTGTTTGCCTCACTTCCCCCCACGCCACCCCTCCGGGCCATGGCACCTTTCGCGGCCTGGCCGCACCCGAGCTCGACGTCGTCACTTTCGGAGATGCAATGATTCCCGCCAACCATCTTCCCCTCGGCCCGGTGATGGCCGACGTTGCCGTCTGCACCCTGAGCGATAGCGAGCGGCAACGCCTGCAACATCCGTCTCTCGGCGGCGTAATCCTGTTCAAACGCAATTACGAGAGCCTGGAACAGCTCGCCTCCCTGTGCCGCGAAATTCATGCTTTACGTTCGCCCCACCTGCTGATCGGTGTCGATCATGAAGGCGGCCGGGTGCAGCGCTTCCGCCCCGGCTTCACGACCATCCCGGCGATGCGCGCCATCGGCGAGACCTGGGATAGCCACCCGCAGCGCGCCCGCCGCCTGGCGCGCGACGCCGGCTACGTGCTGGGGGCGGAACTCCGCTCGGTGGGGGTGGATTTCAGCTTCGCCCCGGTGCTGGACCTGGATTACCGCAACAGCGGGGTGATTGGCGACCGCGCCTTCCACCGCGACCCGCGCGCGGTGGCGGACCTGGCCCACGCCTTGAGCCTGGGACTCAACGAAGCCGGCATGAGCGCGGTGGGCAAGCACTTCCCCGGCCACGGCTTCGTCTCCGCGGATTCCCATCTGGCGGTGCCGGTGGACGAGCGCCACATCACCGACCTGGAATTCGCCGACATCCAGCCGTTCCGCCACCTGATCGACCTGGGCCTGGCGGGCATCATGCCGGCCCACGTCGTCTACCCCCATGTCGACCCGCTGCCCGCCGGCTTCTCCCATCGCTGGCTGACCGAGATCCTGCGCCGGCAATACGTTTTCGAGGGGGTGATCTTCAGCGACGACCTGACCATGGAAGGGGCGAGCGGGGCCGGCGGCATCACCCAGCGGGCGGAGGCGGCGTTGAACGCCGGCTGCGACATGGTCCTGGTGTGCAATCGCCCGGATCTGGCCGACGACCTCCTGCGCCAGCTGAAGTATTCGATGCCGGCCACCTCCCTGGTGCGCCTGGCGCGCATGCACGGCCGCCCGCACCCGCCCGGCCGCACCGTGCTCCTGATGAGCCCGCGCTACGTCGAGGCGGTGCGCCATCTGGCCGGCCTGGGCGAAGCCGACGCGGAACTGATCCTGGTGGACCCCAGCAACACCTGCGGAAATCGCGGCTGACAAACATGGCTATGTCACCGTTAAATGTCGAAGTCATGACTTGCACCCTCTCCCTCTGGGAGAGGGTCGGGGTGAGGGAGCCGCGATGGCTGATTTGGCGCGGGTTCCCTCTCTGATGGAACTACCAGCCAACCGACTAGGCCGCCCAAAGACGTCGGCCAAGTCTCTGGCTGCCCCGGCCTCTCCCCCGGTGGGGGAGAGGAGAAAACCGCCTCGCTTCGCAATCGCATATTAAGGAATTGCCATGAAACGCCGTCGTCTCTACGCCCGCCCCCGCCTTTCCCGCGATGCCGAGCGCCTTGCCTGGCTGGCCCAGGCCCTGGCCGATTCCGGCAGCCGCCTGGAAGACGCCTGGCTGGAATCGGAAATGGCCACGCTGATCGAAAAACTGCTGCGCGGGGAGGAAGAGGAAGCCCTCAACCAGGCCCTGGACCGACTCCACGACACCAATTCCCGCGCCTACGACGACCTCGCCGACCTGATCGAGGCCGCCTGCGAGATCAGCCGCGGCGGCGAAACCGATCGCCTGATCCTGGCCCTGCCGGTGCTGGCCTGGTCGCGCTACGCCATTCCCGCCCGCGCCCTGCCACCCGCCACCGTGGAGGGGCTGCGGGCCCAGCTTTCCGGCCACATTCTGGCTGCCGACGCCCAGGTGCGGCTCGCCGACTACCTGTTCAGCCCGGACCAGTTGCCGCAAGGCTATTGCGACACCCGCGTCTTCGCCGACGCACTCTGGGCGAGCGCCGCAGCCGGCCGGGATCTCCATGTCGATCCCGAGTCCCTGGCGGAATCCCAGACCTTCGTCTCCGACGTGCGCTATATCCTCGCCGTGGTGCAGGTGCCCGCCGGCCGCCCGGTGTTCCGCTGGAACGAGCCGGACGGCCACCGCGACACTGCCCTGGCCGCCTGGCAACAGCAGGCCGGCGCCAACCTGCAGCCGCTGCTGACCGGCTGCGCCTACGAATTGTTGCTGCCCGACGCCTATTTCTCCGCCTGGCGCCGCGCCGACCGCGAGACCCGCCCGTTCGCCCTGCGCGCCGCCGTGGAGTATTTGAAGTCGCTGTTCAACGTGCCCGCCAATCGCCTGCGCGCCGTCGCCGCGCCCTATTACGACCGCTGGCTGGAGGAGTGGCGCATCGGCTTCACCAGCCTCGACTCCGAGGACGTGGTGCACGGCGTCACCTGGCCGCTTCTGGGCGGCGAGGACGAAACCGCCGACCTGGCCGGCACCATCGAGGCCCTGCTCAAGGAAACCGGCCTGGGTGAAGTCCGCATCCTGGACACTCGCATGCCCCTGGAATATTGCGACGACTGCGGCGCCCCGCTATTCCCCAACCCCGACGGCGAAAGTGTCCACGCCGAACTGCCGGAAGAAATGCAGGGCACCCCGGCGCAGTTGCACTGAGCATCACGCAAGGCAAGAGGGAATTCAAAATTCAAAATTCAAAATTCAACATTGAGGATTGCACTGCCTGCCCTCGCCTCGCCGAATTCCTCGCGACATCCCGATTGCGCCATCCCGGCTACTTTTGCCATCCGGTGCCGGCCTTCGGCGACGAAAACCCGCGCCTGCTCATCGTCGGCCTCGCCCCCGGGCTGCATGGCGCCAACCGCAGCGGGCGGCCCTTTACCGGCGACCATGCCGGCGTCCTGCTCTACGAAACCCTGCACGCCTTCGGTTATGCCAGCCGCCCGGTGTCCGTGGCGGCCGACGACGGACTGGTGCTGAGCGGCTGCCGCATCAGCAACGCGGTGAAATGCGTGCCGCCGGAAAACAAACCGGAAACCGACGAAATCAGGCGCTGCAACCGCTACCTGAAGGAAGAACTCGCCGCCCTGCCCGCCACCACCGCCGTGCTGGCCCTCGGCCTGGTGGCCCACAAGGCGGTGCTGCTAGCCTTAGGACTGAAGCAGGGCGACCACCCGTTCGCCCACGGCGCGCTGCACTTGCTCCCCTCCCCCCCCGGGGGGGGAGGGGCTAGAAGGTTGTACGACAGCTACCACTGCTCCCGCTACAACACCCAGACCCGCCGCCTCACCCCGGAAATGTTCCGCGCGGTGTTTCAACGCATCCAGGAGGAATGACCCATGCCCGTCGTCACCATCAAACTCGCCGGCACCCTGAGCCGGGAACAAAAGAAAAATATCGCCAAGGAAATCACCGACACCCTGGAGCGCCATGCCGACAAGCCGCGGCGTTATACCTATATCGCGTTCGAGGAACTCCCCGACGCGAACTGGGCCATCGCCGGCCAGTTGCTGGACGAAGTGGACTGAGGCCCGCAAAGCCGGAAAAACCGGCTGATTTCTTGTCTCGCCTACCCCTAAAGTTTTAGCGGTCCCTGCCGATAACCGGCGGGAAGGGCTTGGTGCCCACAACCTTTAGGGGACGGTTTTGACCTCGAGAAAGTACGCCGCGTTGATTGCCCTGGTAGCCCTGCTGGTGGCCTTGGTCGCGTGGTTTGCGGATCCCATCTGGCGGGTGGGGATGGTGTTTTTCGTCGCCGCCCTGGTCTGGTTCGTCGCTGCCCGCTTCGGCGTGATGCAGCGCCAGCCGGAGCAATGCAGCGACCCCCTGGCCCACTACCGCTCCGACCTGGGCCACCTGATCGATGATCTGGGCGAGGCCAGCAAGGTGCAGGCCGGCGCCAGCCGTGTCGAACTGGACAAGGTCAAGTCCCTGCTGCAGGAAGCCATCGACAAGCTGATCGCCAGCTTCAATACCATGAACAGGCACGTCCAGGCCCAGCGGGAACTGGCCCTATCCATCGTCAGCGGCATGACCGAGGTGGGTTTCGACGGGGAGTCGGTGAGCTTTGCCGATTTCGTCATGGACACCTCGAAGACCATGGAATCCTTCGTCGACAACACGGTCTCCACCAGCAAGATCGCCATGGGCCTGGTGGAAACCATG
>CAIXFP010000838.1 GCA_903918705.1 uncultured Pseudomonadota bacterium | reverse complement strand
GCCTCCACCCACATCCACCCGGACCCCACCCGCTCGCGCAAGTTGCTGCTGCACGCCCAGGAGATCCGCAAGCTGATCGGCAAGGTGAAGCAGGCCGGCTATACCCTGGCGCCCATCAACCTGCACTACACCAAGGGCCGCATCAAACTGGAAATCGGCCTGGCCAAGGGCAAGAAGCTGCACGACAAGCGCGCCTCCGAGAAAGACCGCGAGTGGCAACGCGAGAAGGCCCGCATCCTGCGCGACAAATGAGCACCTGCGCCGTTGTTTCCCCCTCCCCCCCGGGAGCAAGCAGCGACTTGGCTGCCGACTTTGGGCAGCCAAGTCAGTCGCTTGGTAGTTCCATCAGAGGGGCTGGGGGAGAGGGAAAGCGCCGCCGCGAAGGCGTGGTGGGCATCGAAGCCCTGTTCGGGTTCGACGAGATCGTCGACACCCGTTCCCCCGCCGAATTCGCGGAGGACCACGTCCCCGGCGCCATCAACCTGCCGGTGCTGGACAACGACGAACGCGCCCGCATCGGCACCCTGCACAAGCAGGTTTCCGCCTTCGCCGCCAAGAAGGCCGGCGCGGCCCTGGTCTCGCGCAACATCGCCCGGCATCTGGAAAACCATTTCGCCGCCCAGCCGAAGAACTACCGCCCCTTGATCTACTGCTGGCGCGGCGGCAACCGCAGCGGCGCCATGACCACCGTGCTGCGCGCCATCGGCTGGCAGGCGGCGCAACTGGAAGGCGGTTACAAGGCCTATCGCCACCACGTCATGGAACAACTCACCACTCTGCCCGGCAATGTGCGGTTCCGCGTGGTGTGCGGCCGCACAGGCGTCGGGAAAAGCCGCTTCCTGCGCGCGCTCACGTCGGTCGGCGCCCAGGTGCTGGACCTGGAAGACCTGGCCGCCCACATGGGCTCGGTCCTGGGCGCCTACCCGAACCGGCCGCAGCCGTCGCAGAAGCTGTTCGAGAGCGGCATCTGGAACGAGCTGCGCCGCTTCGACCCGGGCCGCCCGGTGTTCGTGGAATCGGAGAGCAAGAAGATCGGCAACCTGCACACTCCCGAGGTGCTGCTCCAGTGCATGCGCGCCTCTGCCTGCCTCAATCTGGAAGCAACCATTTCGGTGCGGGTGGAACTGCTCAAGGGCGAGTACGCCCACTTCCTGGGCGACCCCGCCGCCCTCGGCCGGCAACTCGATTGCCTTGTCGCGTTGCGCGGCGGCGAACGCATCGCCCAGTGGAAAGTCCTGGCGGTGTCCGGGCGCTGGGACGAACTCATCGGCGAACTTCTGATCGAACACTACGACCCCGCCTACCTCCGCTCCATCGGGCGCAATTTCGTGCAGGCGGCTGAGGCGGAAACCCTGACACTGGCGTCTGCATCGGAGGAAACCATGCTGGAACTGGCCAAACAGGTTTGGGGAGCGCCATGAGCGCGCCTGTAGCGCAGGCGTCTTGCCAACTCGCCGGCGGGGGCGCCGGCGCTACGCAAACCCTTGAACTCCCCATCGCCGGCATGACCTGCGCCGCCTGCTCCGCGCGTCTGGAGAAGAACCTCAACAAGCTTGCGGGGGTCGCGGCCAACGTCAACCTGGCGGTGGAGCGAGCGCGGGTGGAATTCGACCCCGCCGTCATCGCCCCCCAGGCCATCCTCGACCAAGTGACGAAGACCGGTTTCAAAGTGCCGGCGCAGTCCATCGATCTGGCCATCTCCGGCATGACCTGCGCCGCCTGCTCCACCCGCCTGGAAAAGGTGCTCAACGCCCAGCCCGGTGTGGAAGCGCGGGTCAACCTGGCCACCGAAAAGGCGCGCGTCTCCTATCAGCCCGGCCTGATGGACG
>CAIXFP010000837.1 GCA_903918705.1 uncultured Pseudomonadota bacterium | reverse complement strand
CAGTCGTGGTGATCCCCAGGCCCGAGCGATTCGTCAATCCCGTCCCCCCGCCGAATCCCCACATCGTGCCGTTCGCCGACGTGGTCGATGGAGGTGGCAAATGAAGGTCCACCTGGTCTAAATCGATAAGGCTGGCATCCCATTGCAGTTCAACGGGTAGGCTGCACCTACCAGCACGCCGCGGCGTAACCAGACGGCGTAAGCGCTGACCAACATGACCACATGAAGACATGTGGCCAATAGATCATGTTGACAATATGGCATGCTGGCATACCATCATGCCATCGTGAGGGAATGACCACATGAAGACAATCGCCATACTGTCACAGAAGGGCGGAACGGGTAAGACGACCCTTGCCCTGCACCTGGCGGTCGCCGCCGAGGCCGCTGGACATACCGTCGCCGTAATCGACCTCGATCCACAATCCAGCGCCGCAGGATGGGCCGAAAGCCGGGACGAGGAGGGGCCAACCGTTGTTATCGCTCATGCGCCCCGGCTGAACTCGATCCTTGAGGCTGCCGCCGGAAATGGAGCCACACTGGCCATTCTCGACACCGCACCACACTCGCAGGCCGACGCCCTCGCAGCCGCCCAGGCTGCTGACATCATCCTTATTCCCTGCCGACCAGGCATCCTTGACCTGCGCGCCATCGGGGCGACTGTGCATCTCGTCAAACTCTCCGGCAAGCCCGCCGCTGTCGTCCTCAACGCCTGCCCGCCGCAGGGTAGGACGCTTGCCGACGAGGCCGAGCAGGCGGTCAGGGGCTACGGGCTCGATGTAGCGCCCATTCGTCTCACCCAGCGAGCGGCCTTTGCGCATTCGCTGGCTGCGGGGCAGACCGCTCTGGAATATGAGCCGCATGGCAAGGCGGCCGAGGAAACCATTCATCTTTATGAGTGGGCATGCCGACTTGTGGGCATGTCTGCAAGACCACATGAGGCCACACATGTCGAAACGTCCAAACCTCGCCGCCGCACTGCATGAGGCAGGGGCCAAGCCGGCCCAAGCGCAAAAGTCAGCCGCCGTCGTGCCGATTGAATCCGCCCAAGTCGAGATCCGCTCGACCGGAGCGCGGGCGCCAAGCCGGGAAGGTCAGCGGGCCGTGACCCTTTACGTCAGGCCGGAAGCGCACAAGCAGCTACGCCTCTTGGCCGTTGAAAATGGCGCCAGCATTCAAGACTTAATGAGTGAGGCGCTAAACGATCTTTTCAGCAAGCACGGCCGTTCTCGAATCGTCTGAAGGCATGCCTACATGCCCACACGTGGGCATGTCCTCTATACCCTGAATACCGTCCGCGCCGATTGCAGAAGGCGATGAAGTGCCGTGACGTTGCTGGTCACAAATATCTTCGTGGCCTGCCACTCGCGCCATTCTGCTTCGAACGTGTGTAGGTCGCTTCCTGGCTCGTATTCACACCTCACGTCAAAGGCTCACCCAGGAGGCGGGTGAATCCACGGCGTAACTTGGCGGGAATCGTTCAATCTGGCGCTTTACCCGGCTGGGTTGGAGGGTGCCGGCTTGTATCGCTTCCCATAGTGTGCGGGAACCCTGATGGGCGTTCGCAGCCGTCCCCCACCAAGGCGCAGGAACACCCAGCCAGGACTAGCTTTGTTGCCTGGGCCAGCGCTTCAGCAGGTCGAGATAGAGCGATTCCACCCGCTCTCGCGCCCATGGAGTGCGTCGAAGGAACTTGAGGCTGGAGGCGATGCTGGGCTCGTGGGTGAAGCAGCGGATGTCGATCCTTTGCCCCAGCCCGGGCCAGCCGTAGAACGCCACCAGTTCGTTCAAGAGCTGTTCCAGGGTGATGCCGTGGAGGGGATTCTTGGGCTGGGCCTGGATCATCGCCGCACGATCACGCTTTCTTCACGAATTCCGATTTCAGCGACATGGCACCGATGCCGTCGATCTTGCAGTCGATGTCGTGGTCACCCTCCACCAGGCGGATGTTCTTCACCTTGGTCCCCACTTTCACCACCAGGGACGAACCCTTGACCTTCAAGTCCT
>CAIXFP010000836.1 GCA_903918705.1 uncultured Pseudomonadota bacterium | reverse complement strand
CCGGTTCGGCTGAGATCAGCAACTCCGAAATTATTTCATATCTGGTTGTTGGGAATTCATGGCTCATTGTGATTCCTTAAGTTGGTGGTAATTCTGACGAAATACATCGGTTTCCAGGGACAGGCGTAGGCCGTTAGGGTCGCGCCGTGCTGCCGCTCGGATCAGGTCGTAGTCATCGGGGCTGTATTCCCAGAATGCGCCGGCCCTGGCGATCAGTTGCTCCAGGTCGTCAGGGATGGGCGACAGCGCCGCCATGATCTCCGGCTTGCTGGCGGCGATGCGCGGTTTCCAGCGGGCCACAACATCCGCCGGACCGCGCAACCTGAGCTTGTCGCCATTCGGTTGCAGTTCCAGACCATCGGCGCGGGCCTGGTCGAGTAGGGCATGGGCGCTCATAGGTCAACCTCCAGCATTTCGCCAGAAAGGATGTCGGATTGATCGTCCTGATCGTCCGCATCGTCCAATCCCGCATGGATAGGGGCTTCGCGCACGGACGATGATGCGTACGATGATTTATCCACCGTCCTGATCGTCCGGGTATCGTCCGGCTCTAAACCCGCATGGATAGGGGCTTCGGACGATGCGGACGATGCGGACGATGAATCCGCGCTACTTTCTGAAAGGGTTATGTTGCGGTCCCTGGACGTGCCTTCTTTCTGGCGGCGGATAGTGATACCCGCCTCATTGAGCGTGGCATGCAAGACGTTCAATTTCCTGGACAAGCTGTTTGCCTGCTTCGGCCATCCGTCTGGGCGCGGTGCGGGTGTAGCTTCGTTCAGTGCAGCAAGGAGCTGTGCGGCGGTGCCGGTCCATGTTTTTCGCTTCTGGACGAATTCGCGGATAGCAGGTGCCAGCGGATCAGCATCCAGGACTTCCTGAGTCTGACGGCTGGTGTGTCGCATAATGATGTCCAGCATCTTGTCAGAGCCGATACCCGCATACTCGGCATAGGCGCAAGCTATGCGTGCGAAGTCAGCCATGCGCGGCATCCTGTCCAGTTTGATGTTCGGCAGGTGCTTGAGGGTGCCGGCCAGGGAGTCGAGCAACGCTCCAAACAGCTGGGGCGCATGGCTTTCAAATCCCTCCCAGAACGTGGCTTCATCCAGGCGCCTGTCGGTTGGGATGCGCTCCAACTCGATCAACAAGAGCCTGTCCAGCAGATCAGGTGCATGGGTCGGGATGTTGATGCCGGTGATAACCATCGCCCTTTTGAAGGTCAGCAGTATGTCGCTGTCATCGCTGTACAACTCCCGCTTGCTGAATGCCCCACCAGTTACGCCACGGCAGAGCATGTCGGCGGCCCATGCCGGGATGCTGGTCAAGTTGTCGAAGCAGGGAACGGCGTGATGGTCGAGAACCTGGGCAAGTTCGGTTGGTCCTTTCCCTAAATCCACAGAATCCGTTATTGACGGGTCAGTGATGGCTTTCAGGATGCGCGCGGACGTGGACTTGCTCGCGCCTTGTGGGCCGTGGAAAGTGAGCGCGGGGCGCGGAAGATGGGGAAATGCGCTAGCCACAAGCCACGCTTCCACCAGCAGCCTGTCGTCGTCGTGGCGGATCGCAAGATGCCTGTGAATATATGACAGCTTGCCGCCCTTGATCGGGTCTGGCAGCGCCTTCTGGTGGTTGTAGCGCCGAAACAGAACAGGTGGTTTGTCCATGACCGACCATCCCGATGAAGCAATCTTCGCCACGCGCCAGGCGGCATCAGCCATATCAACGTATAGGCCGTCATCGCGCCAGGCGAAGCGGTTGGATAGCTCCAACTCTCTGCCGTCGAATGATGCCTTTGCTTCCAGCACGGCAAGGGCTGACGATACGGCCTCATTGTTGGCGGCTTTGCCCGTGGCCTCGTAGTAGCTCCCAGCAAGCCATCGCCGGAAGTCGCGTCCACGCAATTTCAGGGTGCGTCTGACGCCCTTGTGGGAGGTGACTGCATACCCGTCGCTGCGCTCGTCGTGGAACAAGTCGCATGACTTCTCGGCGAGTTCGATTAGAGCTTGGGCAGTAGTGGGTTTATCGTCCCGACCGTCCTTATGTTCGTGGCTTTCTGATACGCGGCGCGCTGCTCGGGGGTCTGGGGTTCCAGTTGCAGTTCAATCGGCATGACGCAACTCCTCCCGCTCGCTGACTGACAGCCAGGCTTCCCTCGGTGCGCCGGATTCGCGCAAGTCGTGATTGACCACTTCGACGGAGGCGGCGCCGGCCTGGATCAAGGCATCGACGGCGGATTGAACGCGGTCGGCGTCGGCGGTGGTGTAGGGCAGCAGCACATCCAGGCCGGCGACGAATCGAAGATCGTAGGAGACCGGATTGTTTGGCATGACCACGCGTGGCACGGCGCCAGTGCGGTGTTCATTCCATGCGAGGGTGACGGCCAGATGTACCCCGACCAGGCGGCGGGGAACCTGACCACAGGCACGGGCATCGGCGATGGGGCGGGCGTAGGGTGGCAGACGGCGGGCGTTCATTGTGCACCCCAACGGCGGTGAGATGCCTTGAGGCGGCTTGGCTTGCTTACCCAGGGCGGACCATGAGGCTAGGTCTACCTCGGGTTTCAGGGTAGGATTGCGGGTGTCAGCAGTGCTTTCCAGGGTCGCGCCGGTGCCAGCCGGGCGGCCCTTTTTGTTGGTGGAACTTCGTGCCTCGTCGCGCATAGCCTGAAAGCCACGTTCAAGCACGTTGACCATAGCGACAGCGAATCCGCCGGCAACAGCGGAAACAATCGGGTCGTCGTCAGGATTGAAGGCTTCGTTCAGCGCGGCGAGCAGGGCGCACAGGGCTTGCGACTGGTCTGTCGTGTTCGCCATGGCGTTCACCATCGCCGTGCCGATTGCGGATCCGGCCTGCTCGGCAAGTTGCTCGGGGGTGAGGTCGGGGGCGTACATTACTGGCCCCCTGCCATTGCGGCGCGGAGTTCCCCAACATTCCATGCCGTGATTCCTGCGGAGAGCTTGCGGGGTGCCGGAATCAATCCCTGTTTTGCATGGCGCCAGGTCGTAGCCCTGGAGCAGTTCCGCAGGGCGGCCACGGTATCGACGCGGACGAATGCCGAATTCGGGAGCTTGTCGAAACCTTCAAGAGCCTTGTTGGTGCGGGGTGCGTCGGTGCTTTCCATCGTTTTGCCTCATGCGGCGGGTTGCGATGGAACGCTATTCTTATGGTGCGTTTCTCGTTTAGAAGCAATAAATCAAATTGGCGCGGCGCCGCTCTGGTGGCGGCTTCCTGGGTGGTGCGGTCGGTGCGTTTTTCTCACGCACCAGTGCGCGCACCAGCGCACCACTATTTTTCTGTTGTGAACTTCCAGCCCTTCAGTGGGCCTTTCTTCAGAGAAGTCGTGGAAATTGTCCTCGCATTCTGTCCTGGCTTAGTATTGCGACGTTCTTTTTCATTGATGTGTGTCACGATGGCTTTAGCGACATTGTTTAGCGAGTAAACCTTGCCATTTGCTGATAATTTTTCTCCGTATTGCTGGGCTAGTTCAAGTATGTCGTAGTCGGTTTGCCACCATGGGACGGGCTTCTCATCCTTATTGTCATCGTTGTCGGTGGCGTATATTTCTGGGGTTGATTCAGGAGAGACGAGGACGCGGATAAGCTCTTTCTTGCCATCGATGTGCGCATTTTTGAAGTCTGTTTTGAGTTCAACATCATAGCCGGCCACTATACGGCGCACTGCTTCAGGAGGGATGAGGGTGTAGTCAAAGAAGTTATTGTCATGGCTGTTATATTTAAAATCTGCGAGGACTACGGCAGGAAGACTGCCATTTTCGAGCCGACGCCAGACCTCATGAATAGAGATGCAGGCAATCTCGGCAAACTCCTCTGGCATTTTGAAGCCTGAATCATGATCAGCCATTTGTGTCACCACCGGAATTAGATTGTGATGCCACGCCCACCAACAGTAGGCGCGGCGCTTGGGTGCGGTCAGGCCGCCATCATTTCTGTGCAGTCACGCGCCAGTTCCTCTCGGCGGGCGGCGGCTTCCGCCGACGTCATCGCGGCTTCAGGACGCCACACGCTGGTGTCAGGGCGCCCGGCCTGAATACTGAAGTTGATATATTCGGCCAGGGCGCGAATGAATCCGGCTTGATACGCAGGCAAGGGGCCGATGGCGCGCACGAAGCCATCAACTCCCTCGTCCAGGTCGCGGAAGTGTTCTTCGATGTTCTGATCCGGGTCTGTGCGCTCGTTCATGGCTTCGATGTTTTGAATCGCCATGATGGCAGCCAGCGCGCCAGCCTTGCTTTCGTCGCCGGTCGGGTAGGGATGATCCGCTTCAGCCATGATCGACTCCTTGAAAGTCGGGTTGTGGTCAGGGCACCCGGCGTGGCTACGCCGGGTTGCCCGCTTTGCCTGATGCCTTCAGGCGGAGGTAATGCCCCTTGCCTGCTTCCGCGCTACATTGAATGCGGATTCCTGTGTGGGCGCCGTGGCCCTGGTGGTGATCGAGACCATGTAGCCCGCACCGGCCTTCCAAACGGAGCCCACCGTCCGACCTCCGGTTTGTCATGCGGCTGCCTTTCTCAATGGAACCACGTTCCAGTCCTTCCCGGTCTCGCAGGACTCCAGGAATCCGGCCAAGCGGTTCAATGCATCCTTCCGTTCCTCGAAGTAGTCGTGGCGGTCGTAGATGCCTGCCACGCCCATGACCTTGTGGTTCAGGCATCTCTCGGCGATGTGCGGCACGACGCCCAGGGCGGCAAGTTGGGTGCGGGCAGTGCGCCGGAAGTCATGTATGACGAAGGGTTCTACCCCCGGCATGAGGGGCTTCACCTTGGATAGCGCCACGTTCAGTGTGTTCTCGTGGATGTGGGGGAGCATGTTTACCTGCGCCTTGCGCGCAGGGAGTACCCAGTCACTGCCGCATGCCAGCCGTTGAAGTTCGCGTAGGGCATCCACAGCCGCGGAGGGCAGGGGGATGTCGCTGGCTTCTCCCGTCTTGGTGCGTTCGCCGGGCAGATACCAGACAGCCTTGTCCAGGTCGAATTCCTCCCAGCGGGCGGCGGTGAGTTCCTGCTTCCGCACGGCCAGCAGGAGAAGGAGTTTCACCGTCAGCAAGTTCTCGATGCTGAAGCCCTTGGCATCGCGCATGGCCTCGAAAAGTTTCACGAGTTCATCCCGAGTAAGGTTGCGCTTCCTAGTCTCTTCCTTGCCCCCCGCATCGGACAGGTCGAAGGCGGCGGCCGGGTTGTACTGGATCATGTTCCGCTTGATGGCGAAGTCGAAGATTCTCCGGGTCCAGCGCAGCACGTCATTGGCAACGGTCGGCGCTCCCCGCTTGACGACCTTCTGGACCATGGCGTCAATGTGGGTGGGCTTCACATCCTCGACGGCGAGCTTGCCGATGCTGGGCTTGATGTCGCGCTCAATCCGGCTGCGCACGATGTTGGGGTGCTTCCATCGGCACAAAATGTTGCGGGTGAAGTATTCATCGGCCAGTTGGGCCACGGTGTAGGCAAGTTTCTCGGCCTCGATCTTGGCTGTGGCCTCCCGCTTGCGCTCCTGCTTCTCGCCTGCCACGTCATAGCCCAGGGAGACGCGGGCACGTAACTCCTTCACGGTCTTGCGGGCATCGGCCAGTGACAGGGTGCCATAGCTGCCAATGTTCATGATGCGTGCCTTGCCATCGATGCGATAGCGGAATCGCCAGAGTGGCGTGGCGTCAATTTTGCTGAATCGCAGGTAGAGGCCATCCCCGTCGCTCTTGGCGTCGAAGTGCTCGCCAGCCTTCACCCATCCCCGGATTTGAATATCTGTCAGCTTGCCCATGGCGGTCTCCTGGTGTGTACCAAGACTTTCCCGAGAAATATCGGTTTGGTACACGTCTTGGTACACACGAAAGTTAAGATGCAGTGAGACGAATTGTAACGCGCAGACATGAAAAAAGCCGCGTAGTTAGCGGCTTCTCAGGGGGTATTTGCGACAGGCTGCGACGGCCTGAAATGTCACTCAATGTTCTGAATCTGCTCGCGCATCTGCTCGATCAGCACTTTGAGTTCCACCGCGGTCTGGGTGAGTTCCAGGGAGACCGACTTGGAGCCCAGGGTGTTGGCTTCGCGGTTGAGTTCCTGCATCAGGAAGTCGAGGCGCTTGCCGGCGGCGCCGCCGCTGGCGAGGACGCGCTCGACTTCGCTCAAGTGGGTGAGGAGGCGGTCGAGTTCCTCGTCCACGTCGATCTTCTGGGCGAACAGGGCGACTTCCTGGTGCAGACGGTCGTGGTCCAGGGTGGTGAGCAATTCTTCCAGGCGGCGGCCCAGTTTTTCCCGGAATGCGGCGACGATTTCCGGGGTGCGCGGGCGTATCCGGGCGACATGCTCGCGCATGCCTTGCAGGCGCTCCTGGATGATGGCCTTGAGCTTGTCGCCCTCGCGGGCGCGGCTGGCGTTGAATTGCCCCAGGGCGCGCTCCAGCATGGCCAGGGTGCCGGCCTGGAGAACGTCCAGATCCAAAGTGTTGTCGCCCAGCATGCCGGGCCAGCGCAGGATCTCCGCCACGGACAGTCCATCGGCCTCGGGAAAGGCGCGCCGGGCCGAGGCGGAGAGGGCGGCCAACTGGTCGAGCAGGGCGGGGTTGAGTTCCGTCGGCAATGCCGCATCGACCCGCGGGGCCAGGTTGAGCCGGCATTCCAGCTTGCCCCGCTTGACCTTGTCCGTGATGCGTTCGCGCAGGGCCGGTTCCATGGCGCGGAAATCCTCGCCCATGCGAAACGAGAGGTCGAGGAAGCGGGAATTGACCGCGCGCAACTCCAGGGTCACCTGGGCGCCCGCGATTTCCGCGGATTCCGCGGCATACCCGGTCATGCTTCGTAGAGTTTCCTTCATGGCTGCCACGATCTTGGTTATCCTTCGTCAGTTTCTAGCCGGCGCATCTTACCCCGCCCCCACGCCTAATTTACATGGCCCTGCAAACCACAGAACCGCTGCCCCAGAACTACCAGTTGGGTGAGTACGTGATCGATCGCCGGATCGGCGGCGGCGGCTTCTCCCTGGTGTACCTGGCCTATGACAGCGAGGGCCAGCCGGTCGCCATCAAGGAATATCTGCCCGGCGGCGTGGTGGGCCGCGGCAACTCCGGCACCGTGCGGCCTCTGGCGGAGGACAAGGAAGCCTCGTTCCGCTACGGCATGAAGTGTTTCTTCGAGGAGGGCAGGGCGCTGGCGGGCATCCGCCATCCCAACGTGGTGCGGGTGACCAACTTCTTCCGCGCCAACGACACGGTCTACATGGTGATGAAGTTCGAGCAGGGCAAAACCCTGCAGCGCCACATCACCGGGCTCAAGGAGCCGATGCGCGAGTCCT
>CAIXFP010000835.1 GCA_903918705.1 uncultured Pseudomonadota bacterium | reverse complement strand
GTTTAGCTGAGGGCCACCCCCATTACCCGCCCGATGAGCCAGGTGGCGCCGCCCGCCGCCGCGCCGATGCCCAACATGCGCAGGCCCCCCACCACCGACTGCTTGCCGGTGAACAGGCTGATGGCCGCCCCCACCCCGAACAGGCTGATGCCGGTGGCCAGCAACGTCCCGCCCAGCGCCGTGGCCCCCGACAGCAACAGATAGGGCAGCAGCGGGATGCAGGCGCCCAGTGAAAACGCCAGGAAGGAGGCGATGGCCGCGCCCCAGGGCGTACCCAGTTCCTCCGGATTGAGGCCCAGTTCTTCCCGCGCCAGGGTATCGAGGGCGCGGTCGGGATCGCGCAGCAGGGCGTCGGCCATGCGCCGGGCTTCCTCCTTCCCGACCCCCTTGGCCTGGTAGATCAGGGCCAGTTCCGCCGCTTCTTCCTGGGGATACTGATCCAGTTCTTCCCGCTCCAGGGTGATTTGATATTCGTAGAACTCGCGTTGCGAACGTACCGAGACGTATTCCCCCGCCGCCATGGAGAACGCGCCCGCCAGCAGGCCGGCGACGCCGGAAAGGAGGATCGCGGACGGCGTCGCGCCAGCCCCGGCCACGCCCAGAATCAGGCTGGCGTTGGAGACCAGGCCATCGTTGACGCCGAACACCGCTGCGCGCAGGTTGCCGCCGCGGTGCTGCGGCTTGCCGTCGAGGCGTTCCAGGCTGGTGGGTGTGCCATGGGGGGCAGGCGCGTTGTAGAGGCTCATGCCGCGCACCTTCATGGCCGCCAGGACGCCCTTGAGCAGCGCCACGCCCAGATGCGGGATCAGCCAGCCCACCAGACGGGTGCGCAGATCGGGGCGATAGGCCGTGGGCGGGGGCACGCCATCCTTGGTCATTTCCGCAACCCACAACTCGGCCTGATGCTCGGCGGCCTGGGCCAGTTCCAGGAACAACACCTGGCGCGGGGTGCCGGATTCGGCGTCGGAGACGATGCGGTAGAGCCAGGCGGAGCGCTTTTCCTCGCTCCAGCTATCCTCGGCGTGAGACCTGCTCAATCCAGTTGCGCCTTGAGATGGCGCAGAGCCACCAGGGAGGCGGCGGCGGCGGGGATGGCCAGGAGCACGCCGACGAAGCCGAACAACTGGCCGAAGGCCATCAGGGCGAAGATCACCGCCACCGGGTGCAGCCCCACCCGCTCTCCCACCAGCCAGGGAGTGATGGCCATGCCTTCGAGCAGCTGGCCGATGCCGAACACCGCCCACACCGGCACCAGGCCGGACAGCTCGCCGAACTGGGACCAGCCCGCCAAGGTGCCGAGCAGCACGCCCACCAGCACGCCCATGTAGGGCACGAACACCAGCATGCCGGCCAGCAGGCCCACCGCCAGGGCGTAATGCAGCCCCGCCAGCCACAGAGCGAGGCAGTAGTAGGTAGACATGACCAGGATCACCAGGATCTGGCCGCGCACGAATTCGGACAGCACGGTGTCGATCTCGCGGGCGATGGCCTCGCTCTTCGAGCGCAGGGGCGCGGGTATCCAGCCGTCGAGATGCGCGACCACGCGAGGCCAATCGCGCAGCAGGTAGAAAGTCACCACCGGGGTCAGCAGCAGATTGGTAAAGAAGCCCAGCAGCGCCAGGCCGCTGTCGGTGACCCGAGGCAGGTAGCGGGACAGTTGCGACAACTCGGAGACGTGGCCCTTGAGCCAGGCCAGGATGTCGGCCTGGTCGTGGAGCAGGTCCACGCCGAAGGTGGCGGTGAACCAGGGCAGCAGGGTCTGGCTGCCCCACTCCACGATGCGCGGCACCTGCTGGATCAGCAGGCGGGCCTGGGCCTGGAACAGGGGCGCCATCACCGCCGCCGCCAGCAGAAAGAACAGGACCAGTCCCAGCAGCGCCAGCGCGGTAGCCGCGGTACGGCCGACGCCGCGGGCCTGGAGCCGGTCCACCAGCGGGTTGCACAGATAGGCCAGGGCCGCCGCCGTCAGGAAGGGCGTAAGAATGGGGGTCAGGAGATAGAAGAGGTAGCCGCCGGCGGCTGCCACCAGCAGGGTGAGAAGGGTGCGGTTGAGGGCGGGGGCAGGAGTCATGTGCGGTAGAATATCACCCTTTATTTTTACCCCCCGTGGCCCACGCCGTGTCCGCTCCCAACGCCCCCCAGACTTCCCTCTCCTACCGTGATGCCGGGGTCGATATCGACGCCGGCGATTCCCTGGTGGAACGCATCAAGCCCCTGGCCCGCCGCACCCTGCGCCCGGAAGTCCTGGCCGGCATCGGCGGCTTTGGCGCCCTCATGGAACTGCCCAAGAACTACAAGGAGCCGGTGCTGATCTCCGGCACCGACGGTGTGGGCACCAAGCTGAAGCTGGCGTTCCAGATGAACAAGCACGACAGCATCGGCCAGGACCTGGTGGCCATGAGCGTCAACGACATCCTGGTGCAGGGCGCCGAACCCCTGTTCTTCCTCGACTACTTCGCCTGCGGCCACCTCGACGTGGACGTGGCGGAACAGGTCATCGCCGGCATCGCCAAGGGTTGCGAACTGTCCGGCTGCGCCCTGATCGGCGGCGAAACCGCGGAAATGCCCGGCATGTACCCGGCCGGCGAATACGATCTGGCCGGCTTCGCGGTGGGCGTGGCGGAAAAGTCGAAAGTCATCGGCGGCCAGGACATCCGTCCCGGCGACGCCATCCTGGGCCTGGGCTCCAGCGGCCCCCATTCCAACGGCTATTCCCTGGTGCGCAAGATCGTCGAAGTCAGCGGCGCCGATTTGAGCAGCGATTTCCACGGCAAGTCCCTGGGCGAAACCCTGCTGGAACCCACCCGCATCTACGTCAAGCCGTTGCTGGCGCTGATGAAGCAACTCACGGTGAAGGGCATGGCCCACATCACCGGCGGTGGCATCACCGGCAACGTGCCACGCATCCTGGCGGACGGACTCACCGCCGTGATCCACGCGGATTCCTGGACCTGGCCCGCCGTGTTCCAGTGGCTGCAGGAACAGGGCAACGTCGCCCTGGCGGAAATGCACCGCACCTTCAACTGCGGCATCGGCATGGTGGTGGTGGTGGCGGCGGCGGACGCCGAGGCCGCCATGGCCTTCCTTGCCGCCCGGGGCGAGACCGTCTACCGCCTGGGAGAGATCGCGCAGCGGGCGCCGGGGCAGGAACAGACGGTCATCGTCTGAACGCAGTCTTTGCCTCATCGTACGATATGACGTACGATTATGTCATCATTCCTTGAGGTTGCATGCATGACCGTCCTCACCGCCAGCGAAGCACGCACCCATATCTATCGCCTGCTGGACGAGGCGGCGGCATCCCATGAGCCCATCACCATCACCGGCAAGCGCCACAGCGCGGTGCTGATCGACGAGTCGGACTGGCGCGCCATTCAGGAAACCCTCTATCTGCTGGGCATTCCCGGCATGCGCGAGTCGATCCGGGCCGGCCTGGCCGAGCCCGTGAGCGAGTGCAGCGGGGAACTGAACTGGTGAGTTGGACCTTGTTGTTCACCCGCCAGGCCCAGAAGGATGCCGAGCGGCTGAAAGCCGCCAACCTCAAGTCCCAGGCGGAAAAACTGCTGGAAATCCTGCGCTGCAACCCCTGGCAGAACCCGCCGCCCTACGAAAAACTGGTGGGCGACCTGGCCGGCGCCTGTTCCCGCCGCATCAACATCCAGCATCGCCTGGTGTACCAGGTGTTGGAAGCGGAGCATGCCGTGAAGGTGATCCGCATGTGGACCCATTACGAGTGACCACAACATGAAAGTCGTCATCCTCATCTCCGGCCG
>CAIXFP010000834.1 GCA_903918705.1 uncultured Pseudomonadota bacterium | reverse complement strand
ATGAAGATCGACTTCTCGGCCTTGCACCAAGTGAAGGAACACTGGCGCGGCATCGGCGTGACCCTGTTCGTCAACTGGGCAGTGAAGCCCTTCTCCATGGCGCTGCTGGCTTGGGCTTTCATCCGCCACCTGTTCGCGCCGTACCTGCCGGCGGAACAACTGGACAGCTACGTGGCCGGCCTGATCCTGCTGGCGGCGGCCCCCTGCACCGCCATGGTGTTCGTGTGGAGCCGGCTCACCGGCGGCGACCCGTATTTCACCCTGTCCCAGGTGGCGCTGAACGACTCCATCATGATCGTTGCCTTCGCCCCCATCGTCGGCCTGCTCCTGGGCCTGTCCGCCATCACCGTGCCCTGGGATACCCTGTTCACCTCCGTTGTGCTGTACATCGTCATCCCGGTGCTCCTGGCCCAAGCCTGGCGCAAGTTCCTGTTGCAGCAAGGCCAGGCGAAATTCGACGCCACCCTGGCCAGCCTCGGCCATGCGTCCATCGTCGCCCTGCTGGTCACCCTGGTTCTGCTGTTCGCCTTCCAGGGCGAGGCCATCCTCAAGGCGCCGCTGATCATCGCCCTGCTGGCGGTGCCCATCCTGATCCAGGTGCTGTTCAACTCGTCCCTGGCCTACTGGCTCAACCGCATAGTGGGCGAGAAGCACAACATCGCCTGCCCCTCGGCCCTGATCGGCGCCTCCAACTTCTTCGAACTGGCGGTGGCGGCGGCCATCTCCCTGTTCGGCTTCGAGTCGGGCGCGGCGCTGTCCACCGTGGTGGGGGTGCTGATCGAGGTGCCGGTGATGCTGCTAGTGGTGAAGGTGGTCAACCGGAGCCGCGGCTGGTACGAGGCCGGTTTGGTTAAACGTTGAGCGAAACGCATGCTCGACGCCTTCGCCACCTGGCTGAGTTTCGACCTGCTCGGTTTCACTGCGCAAACCCGCCTCGGCGAGGCAATCCACTTCTTCCTCTATGTCACTCCCAAGGTACAGTTCCTGCTGGTATCCATGGTGTTCCTCATGGGCATGGTGCACAGTTGGTTCTCGCCGGGGCGCACCCACGCTTGGCTGGCCGGCAAGCCGTTGGGCCAGGGCAACGCCATGGCGGCACGCCTCGGCATCGTCACGCCGTTCTGTTCCTGCTCGGGGTGCCCCTCTGTTCATCGGTTTCCTCTCCGCCGGCGTGTCCTGAGCGTGACTTTCTCCTTCGTATTAAATGCTGTTCTGTGAGGTACCGATATGGCTGACCTGCATCCTTCCATCGTTGCGCTAGTGTCGCTTGCCGCGAACATCGCCGCCAACCATCCCAAACAGGGCCTGTGCCAGGTGGACAAGCTCAAGGAATACGGCGTGGCCAGGGGGCAGATCGACACCGTGATCGAGATCGCCCGCCACCTCCGCGACGAAGCCGCCCAATTGCTGGACGCCAAGTTCGACGAAGCCTATGCGGAGTGTTTCGCGCTGGCGAAGCCGAAGCTGCCGGTCGATCCCTTCGCCAACATCGCCGTGGTCCAGACCGGTGGCGCCTGCTGTACGCCGACCAAGTCCGGTCAGTCCTGCTGCTGAAGATCGCCATGGCCAGCCAAGACGAAATCCGCCAACAGGTTCGCTTCGCCTACACAGCAGTGGTCCGAGCTGATTCCGCCTGCTGTGCCTCGACAAGCTGCTGCGCCCCCTCAGACGAGTCCGTCGCCGAACTGCTTGCACGCGGCATCGGTTACAGCAGGGAAGAACTAGCCGCCGTCCCAGAAGGCGCCAACCTGGGTCTGGGCTGCGGCAATCCCCAGGCGATTGCAGATTTGCAGCCGGGCGAGATCGTGCTCGACCTCGGCAGCGGCGCCGGCTTCGACAGTTTCCTTGCGGCGAGACAGGTCGGCCCGATGGGGGTGGTCCTCGGTGTCGACATGACCCCGGACATGGTCAGCAAGGCGCGCGCCAATGCGGCCAAGGCTGACATCGCCAATGTCTCCTTCCGTCTCGGTGAGATCGAGCACCTGCCAGTGGCCGATGCCACAGTGGACGTTATCATCTCCAACTGCGTGATCAACCTGTCGCCGGACAAGGCCCAGGTGTTTCGGGAAGCCTTCCGGGTGTTGAAGCCGGGCGGACGCCTGGCTATCTCCGACATCATCCTCACCGCCCCGCTGCCACCGGACATGCTGGATGAAGTGGCGCTCTATACGGGCTGTGTTGCCGGTGCCGCCAACATTGCAGAACTTGCCGCCTGGCTTGCAGCGGCTGGTTTTTGCACCATTCACATTACACCCAAGGACGCCAGCCGCGACTACATCCAGCACTGGGCCCCTGGACGCGGTGTGGAAAACTACATCGCCTCGGCGAACATCGAGGCGGTCAAACCCCTATGGAACAACGCATGAAACACGTGAAAGTTTTGGGCACCGGGTGCCGCAACTGCGAAACCACGGCGAAGTTGATCGCGGAGGCTGCCTGCGCCAGGGGCGAGACTATCGAACAGGGGAAGATCACCGATATGGCTGCCATCCTCGGCTATGGCGTGATGAGCATGCCGGGGGTGGTGATCGTCGGCAAAGTGGTGCATGCCGGTGGAGTACCGGACAGGTAGAAAACCGAGGGCTGGCTAAAATACTGCTGCTTGACAAACAGTTTCACCGTATTTCCCAAGGCCGCCATATGCGGGGTCCTGCTATTTGACGAGCCCTTCAACCATCCCCCGCTGCCCCTCCCAATCGAGCAGAATCGTTCGCCGTTGCAGCACCTCCAGCGACATCGTCCGCGCTAGCGTTCCATCAAGCGCCGCCTGCACGATGTCCGGCGCCAGCAGTGCAAAGCGCAAGCCATCACTGACTGTCACCCGGTGGAGCTTTTCCCGCTCGGCGATCTCGGCAGCATCCGAGGCCGCCCGGTATCCAGCAGATGCTGCCAGTAGTATCCCCGGGCCAGGGTCTTAAGCAGTTTCGGGTCCTGGCTCGGCGTGATCGCTGTAGCCGCTGCACGAACCACCACCGGATCCTCGACCCCCATACCACCGGCCCCACCACCACTTTCTTGATGCCGCGCTTCTTGAACTGCAGCGGCACGAAGGTTGTGATCTACACCCCGCCGTCTTCCGGGGGATGCCGGCGCTCATGGGGTTGGACGGCCGGCAGCAGTTTCTTGGCCGTCAGGTTCATGCAGAGGCCCCCATTTCCAGCATTTCGCAGCCGATCGTATCCGGGGCGAGTTCACCTGCCAGTTCCTTCCAACCCGCCTCTCGCCAGACGATGCCTGAGCGACTGATTCATTGCACCTATCAGCCTTTCAGGAGCTTAATTTTCCGCAAGCCTGGATGTCTCTTTCTGGCCGTCAGGCGACCCCCAAAGTATCGCTTTACGCACGTAGCCTACGACTGCAACCCAGCTGATAGCCGTCGTTCAGTAACATCAAGGCTGGCGTCGATGCATCCGCCAGTTTGATCAGGAAATCGTGGCCATCGCAGGGGAGAAGGCCTCATTCGCCAGCCTGATTATCGTCAGGAGACGGCGAGCGTCAGATGTCCGAGAGGTTCAGCGGCAGGCTTCACCTTGATTTCGATGTCGTAGCCGAGTCGATTCAAGCAATCCATCAGTTTGCGCTCGGACAGGTTGGAAAAGTCGCCGCGCATCATGTCGGATACCTTCGGTTGGGTGAGCCCCATGCGCTTGGCCGCCGCTTGTTGAGTCAGCCCGAGGTGACGCATGGCCTTCCTGATCTCGATGACCAGGCCGGTCTTGATCTTGAGTTTGTCGGCGTCAGGCAGTCCAAGATCGGCATACACGTTGCCGGAACTGCGATGCACTTCGACACCGTCAATGAGCCGTTTTTCCATT
>CAIXFP010000833.1 GCA_903918705.1 uncultured Pseudomonadota bacterium | reverse complement strand
CGGGTATTCGCGCTGGGTGACAGGCTGGTTGTTGCGCATGGTGCATCCTGGTTGATTTCGATCAAATTCCTATACCGGCTTCAAGCGGGCACCGGTTTCCTATATGGTTATCGGGAATCCAAGTATTTTCTTTAGCGCAACTTGAGGACTATCCATGCGTATTCTGTTCGCCACTTCTGAAGCCAGACCGTTGATCAAGACCGGTGGGCTGGCCGATGTTTCCGGTGCGTTGCCTGCCGCCCTGCGGGAAATCGGCATCGACTGCCGCCTGCTCCTGCCGGGTTACCCCGCGGTTCTGGCCGGGGTCGGCGAGGCCAAGGCGGTGGCCACGCTGGCCGGGTTGCCGGGCGGCACCGTGGCCACCCTGCTGGAAGCCGCCATGCCGGACAACGGCGTGCCGCTCTATATCCTGGACGTTCCCGAACTGTTCCAGCGCGAAGGCGGCCCCTACCAGGATGTGGCGGGCCATGACCACGCGGACAACGCCCTGCGCTTCGCCGTGTTCTCCAAGGCCGCCGCCCGCCTCGCCGGCGCGGATTCGCCCCTGGACTGGCACCCGGAAATCCTGCACTGCAATGATTGGCAGACCGGCCTGGCCCCGGCCTATCTGCGTCTGGCCGGGCACGGCACGCCCAGCGTGATGACCGTCCACAACCTGGCCTATCAAGGCATCTTTCCGCCATCCGACCTGGGCACGGTGGAACTGCCGCCGGAAAGTTTCGCGGTCGACGGCGTCGAGTACTACGGCAATCTCTCCTTTCTCAAGGCGGGGCTTTATTACGCCCATCGCCTCACCACGGTGTCGCCCACCTACGCCGAGGAAATCCGCCATCCCGCCCTGGGGATGGGCATGCAGGGCTTGCTCGGTTCCCGCGGCGACGACCTGGTGGGCATCCTCAACGGCATCGACACAGGCGAATGGAATCCCTCCTCCGACCTCTACCTGCCCTACGAGTACTCCTCTCGCGCCCCTTCCGGAAAGAAGCGCTGCAAACTCAAGCTGCAACAGGATCTCAACCTGGAACCCGGCAAGGACACGCCCCTGTTCGGGGTCATCGCCCGCCTGGCGAACCAGAAGGGTCTCGATCTGATCCTCGCGGTGGCGGAGGGCATCCTGCACCGGGGCGGTCAGATCGCGCTCCTGGGCACCGGCGAGAAAGCCCTGGAAGCGGCCTTCCGCGATCTCGGCGCCCAGCATCCGGGCCGGGTGGCGGCGGTGATTGGTTATGACGAGGGGCTGTCCCACCGCATCGAAGCCGGCGCCGACATTTTCCTGATGCCGTCCCGCTTCGAGCCCTGCGGCTTGAACCAGCTCTACAGCCTGCGCTATGGCACCGTGCCCATCGTCCACGCCACCGGCGGCTTGAAGGACACCGTGGAAGATGGCGTCACCGGCTTCGTTTTCCACGAACCCACCGCCCATGCCCTCTGGCTGGCGGTGGACCGCGCCCTGCACGCCTATGCCGACGGCAAGGCCTGGCAGCGCATGATGCGCGCCGGCATGACCCGGGATTTCAGTTGGGAAAAGAGCGCCCGGGCGTATGCGGCGCTATACCGGAGGCTGCTGGAAAAACCGTAGAACAGTTGGGCGAAGCGCAGCGCGCCCAACATTCGTGGCGGCGTTGGGCACGCCTGCGGCTTTGCCCAGGCTACCCGACCAGCTTGAAGCGGCGGCGGCTGGGCAGCCGGTAGGTCTCGAAGTCGCGGCGATCCAGGGTCCACACCTGGTTGTGGCCGGTGGCCAGGGCCGCGACCACGAGTGAAGCGTCGGCCAGATCCATGGGCTGGTCGGCATAGCGCTCGATCCAGTCCACCGCCCGCACCAGTTCGTCGCGCCCGAGGGGAAAGATCTCCAGGCCGCCGTTGTCGATCCAGCGGTATAGCGGCAAGGTGGCCTCGACCGAAGGCGCCAGGTGGGAGAACTCGGTGAGCACCGCCCAGGTGGTAAGCAGGCGGCCACGATAGTTCTTGAGGAAGGTCTTGCTGGCTTCGTGGTGCTTGTCGCGCTTGTCGGACAGGGCCACCAGGGGGCCGGTGTCGACCAGGAGGGTGGTCATTTCCGCTGGTATTTCGCGGCGATCGCGGCGCGGGCGCGCGCCTTGTAGCTGCCCAGCGCTTCAGTGTTACCTTCCACGCAGCCGATGAAACCCGCCGCCTCGGCCCGTTCATAAGGCGTGGCCTCCGACTCGGCAAGGCTGAAGCGCTGCTCCAGCAACTCGACGATGACCTCCGACTTGCTGCGCCGGGTTTCCACGCAATAGGCGGCCAGCGCCTGCTCGACGCGGTTGGGTAGGCGAACGCTGGTGGTCATGGACATCTCCTGGTTAGCGTATTTGTATTAACCGTAATACAAACCAACAACCCATGCAAGTTACGCCTTCTCCCGCCGGATCGCCGCCCCCAGGGCGGTGAGCTTGGCCTCGATGCGGTCGTAGCCGCGGTCCAGGTGGTAGATCCGCTCGATGTGGGTTTCGCCCTCCGCGACCAGGCCGGCGATGACCAGGCTGGCGGAGGCGCGCAGGTCGGTGGCCATGACGGTGGCGCCCTGGAGCCGCTCGACGCCTTTCATCACCGCCGTGTTGCCGTCGATCTTGATGTCCGCGCCCAGGCGCTGGAGTTCCACGGCGTGCATGAAACGGTTCTCGAAGATGGTTTCGCGGATGATGGCGGTGCCCTCTGCCATGGCGTTGATGGCCATGAACTGGGCCTGCATGTCGGTGGGAAAGGCCGGATAAGGCGCGGTGCGGATCGACACGGCCTTGAGACGGGCCGGGGCGATGATGTGGATGGATTCGTGGTCCGGCGTCTTTTCGCCGACGATCTCGCAACCGGCGTCCATGAGCTTGTCCACCACGGAATCGAGATAGCCGGTGGAGGTGCCGTTGAGGCGAATCTCGCCGCCGGTGGCCGCCGCCGCGCACAGGAAGGTGCCGGTTTCGATGCGGTCCGGCATGATGCGGTGGCTGGCGCCATGCAGGCGCTCGACGCCGCGGATGCGGATGACGTCGGTGCCGGCGCCGCTGATCTGGGCGCCCATGCTCACCAGGCACTGGGCCAGGTCCACCACTTCCGGCTCGCGGGCGGCGTTCTCGATGACGGTTTCGCCCTCGGCCAGGCAGGCGGCCATCATCAGGTTTTCCGTGCCGGTGACGGTGACCATATCGGTGAACAGACGCGCGCCCTTCAACCTTCCGGTCTTCGCTACGACTTTGGCCACCACATAGCCATGCTCGACGGCGATGTCGCCGCCCATGGCCAACAAGCCCTTGATGTGCTGGTCTACCGGCCTGGCGCCGATGGCGCAGCCGCCGGGCAACGAAACCCTGGCCTCGCGGCAGCGCGCCAGCAGAGGCCCCAGCACCAGGATGGAGGCGCGCATGGTCTTCACCAGCTCGTAGGGCGCCAGGGGATTGTTCAGGCCGGAAGCATCCAGCACCACCCGGTCGCCCTCGCGTTCAATCTTGACCCCCATCTGGGCGAGCAGCCTGAGCATGGTGCCGATGTCGTTCAGTCCCGGCACGTTGTTCAGGACCAAAGGTTCTGCGCACAGCAGACTGGCGCAGAGGATGGGCAGGGCCGCGTTCTTGGCGCCGGAGATGGCGACTTCACCGGAAAGACGGGCGCCGCCGCTGATGACCAGCTTATCCATGGCGCGCCATCCATTCTTCCGGGGTCAGGGTCTGCATCGACAGGGCGTGGATGTCCGCGTGCATGTGGGAGCCCAATGCCTGGTATACGCGCTGGTGCCGCGCCACCGGCAGCTTGCCGGCGAACTCGGCGCTGACGATGACCGCCTCGAAATGCTGGCCGTCGCCGGCCACCTGAAGATGTTCGCAGGCCAGGCCGGCGGCGATCCATTCGTGAACTTGTTGGGGGGTAAGCATCTGGATTTCCTGTAGGGGCGCATTTATCCGAAGGTGTATCCCCTTGCGGGGCATTCGCCCGATAATCGCTGCCGAACGAATTCAGTGGCGGAGTTTATAGCCCGTTTTCAACATCGCCAAAGTCAGGCCGGAAAGCAGCAGCGCGCAAGGGGTGACCACCGCCAGGCCAAGCCAGGGATCGACATCGCACTGGCCGAAGAAACCGTAGCGGAAACCGTCGATCATGTAGAAAACCGGATTGAGATGGGTGATGTCCCGCCAGAACGGCGACAGGGAGTGAATGGAGAAAAACACGCCGGAGAGGAAGGTGAGCGGCATGATGACGAAGTTCTGCACCGCGGCAAGATTATCGTACTGGCTCGCCCAGATCCCCGCCATGACCCCCATACAGCCGAACACCGCCCCCGCCTCCAGAGCGAACAGCAGAATCCACAAGGGATGGAGCAATTCGACGTGGGCGAACAATACGCCCACCAGCAGCACCCCTAGCCCCACCATGAGGCCGCGCAACACAGCAGCCGCCAGGTAGGCGAGGAAAAATTCCAGATAGGAAATGGGCGGCAGCAGGACGAACACGATGTTGCCGGTGATCTTGGACTGGATCAGGGAGGAAGAACTGTTGGCGAAGGCGTTCTGCTGGATCGACATCATGATCAGGCCGGGCATCAGGAACGCGGTATAGCTCACGCCCGGGTACACCTGCACGTGCTCGGAGAGGACGTGGGAAAACACCAGCAGGTAGAGCAGGGCGGTGAGCACCGGCGCCCCCAGGGTCTGCACCAGCACCTTCCAGAAGCGCAGGATTTCCTTGTACAGCAGGGTGCGGAAGCCGCCGCTCATGGGTTGCCCCCGTGCATGGTCTTCAGGAACACCTCTTCCAGGTCCGCCTTGGTCAGGCTCATGTCGCGGATGGCGATGCCATCCCCGCGCAGGGTGGCGATGTTGCGTTGCGTCGCCGCGTTTTCCCACATCTGGCGGTTCATCGCCGGCGCGACCAGCAGCGGGCAGTCGCGTGCCAGTGCCAGCGTGCTCAGAAGATCATTGGCCAGCCCGTTGGCCAGCTTGGCGATAAAAT
>CAIXFP010000832.1 GCA_903918705.1 uncultured Pseudomonadota bacterium | reverse complement strand
TGCTCGACCATGAAGCTGCATTCATCCATGCCGCAAACGTAGCAGCAGACCGCGCCTTTGTCCAGTCCCCACTGTGCTGCTGTAACCAATCAGGCCATTGCGCGGTTAGATGACGTGGCCCTGCCGGGATCTGTGTGGGGGGCGCCCAGTAATGGGCATCCCTACCGCGATTGAGTCCGGGCCGCCCCCGGCCGACGGCGACGGCCCGCGCTCGTTGGGGAAACGCAACGTGCCCGACATCGCGCTTCCCCACGCGCAGCCACCCGCCCCACCTGAAGTTTCCGGACTGGCCGCCGTGATGTTCGTTACAATTTTTTTGTCCGAGGGGTAAGACATGAAACTTTCGATCAGGCTGCTGTTGCTGGGAATTCTCTCCGTGGGGAGCGGCCCGGGGATGTTTCCCGGCGCCATCCTCCACGCCTGCGCGGCGGAGGCCACGGCCAGCGGCGACGCGGAGACCGAGAAGATCCGTCGCATCGTCAAGGAAGTGCTGGGGGAATACGCATCTTCCCTGAACGACGGCAAGCAGGCGGCCCATGGCGCCGGCAACGAAATCCTGGGCGAGATCCGCCGCGACAACCGTAATTTCGTACGCGGCCACGGCCCGGCCTACTTCAAGCCTTTCCTCGATAGCCAGCATCCCCGCGCCACGGTCATCACCTGCTCCGATTCCCGGGTGCATACCCATGCCCTGGACGCGACACCCGATGGCGACCTGTTCATGGTGCGCAATATCGGCAACCAGCTCGCCACCGCGGAAGGGTCCGTGGAATACGGCGTCCATCATCTCCACACGCCGCTGTTGCTCATCGTCGGCCACAGCGCCTGCGGCGCCATCAAGGCGGCGGCCGGAGATTATTCCCAGGAGTCGCCGGCGATCAGGCGGGAACTGGATACCCTGCAGGTGCCGAAAGGCGATCCCGGCATGGTCAGCATCAAGCTGAACGTGAACGCCCAGGTGCGCGCGGCGATGACCAAGTTCGAGCCCGAGGTGTTGAGCGGCCATCTCGCGGTAGTGGGCGCGGTCTATGACTTTACCAACGAGTTGAAGCAGGGCCAGGGCAAACTCGACATCATCAACGTGAACGGCGAGACCGACGCGGCGAAAATCGCCACCCTGGCGCTCATGAAGGAGGCGCCGGAGGCCAAGGCAAAGGCGGCATCGCATTCCCGCGCAGCGAAAAAAGCAGCGGCCAAGGAGGGTGAAACGGAGGAAGATTCCGCCCCCGACGAGAAGACGCCCAGCAAGCACGAGAAATCCGCGAGGAAAACCTCGCATTAACCCGGAATCCCAAGGAAAGGACCGTCAGCACCATGGAACGCATCTACAACTTCAGCGCCGGCCCGGCCGTTTTGCCCCGTGAAGTCCTGGAACAGGCCCGCGACGAGTTGGTCAACTGGCAGGGCTGCGGCATGTCGGTCATGGAAATGTCGCATCGCGGCAAGGAATACATGGGCATCCAGGCTGAGGCCGAGGCGGACCTGCGCGAGTTGCTGGGCATACCCGGAAATTACAAGGTGCTGTTCCTCCAGGGCGGCGCCTCCATGCAGTTCTCCATGGTTCCGCTGAACCTGTATCGCGGCAAGGCTTCGGCCGACTTCCTGGATACCGGCGTCTGGTCGGAGAAAGCCATCGCCGAAGCGAGCCGCTATGGCGCCGTCAACGTGGTGGCCAGTTCCCGGGACAAGAACTACACCTACGCGCCGACCCAGGACGCCTGGCAGACCGACCCGAACGCGGCCTTCCTGCACTACACCCCCAACGAGACCATCGGCGGCGTGGAAATCTTCTGGACCCCGGAAACCGGCGAAGTGCCCCTGGTGGCGGACATGTCCTCCACCATCCTGTCGCGCGCCATTGACGTCTCGAAGTTCGGCCTGATCTACGCCGGCGCCCAGAAGAACATCGGCCCGGCCGGCGTCACGGTGGTGATCGTGCGTGAGGACCTGATCGGCCAGACCCTCCCCGGCACGCCCACCCTGTTCGATTACCAGCTCCATGCCGACAACGACTCCATGTACAACACGCCGCCCACCTACGGCATCTACATCGCCGGGCTGGTGTTCAAGCTGCTCAAGGACCGGGGCGGCATCGCGGCGATGGAACGGCAGAACCTCCTCAAGGCTGATCTGCTTTATGGCTGCCTGGATGCCAGCGGCTTCTACTCGTCGCCGGTGGCCCGCGAGAACCGTTCCCGCATGAACGTGCCCTTCACCCTGAAGGACGCGGCCCTGGACGAGGATTTTCTCAAGGGCGCCAAGGCGCGGGGCTTGGTGCAGTTGAAGGGGCACCGTTCCGTGGGCGGCATGCGCGCTTCCATCTACAACGCCATGCCGGTGGAAGGGGTGCAGGACCACGTGGATAACATTAAGGAGTTCGAGAAGACCCGCAGCTGAGTCCG
>CAIXFP010000831.1 GCA_903918705.1 uncultured Pseudomonadota bacterium | reverse complement strand
GTCGCACCCGTCGCTGGCGCTGCTGTTCGAGATCGCCCCCGGCGCGATCTATCCGGAACTGGATGTCCACCTGCCCGGGGCGGAAGAGGTGTTCGTGGTGTCCGGCACCTTCTGCGACGGCGCCCATTGCTATCCGGCAGGCACCTTCATCCACAGTCCGGCCGGTTCCTCCCACGTGCCGCAATCCCCGGATGGTTGCGTGCTGTTCGTGTTTTTCCCGGAGGGTTAGATTCTTCGTGGCGCCGTCTCAATCGATGAACGCACTCCGCAAATCGTTGGCCTTCGCGTCCCGGTCGCTGAGAGGTTGCAGGCCGAAATGGCGTTCCAGGGTGGCGAGGATCGAGGTGGTGTCGTACTGGGTGTGGTCGATGTAGCCCTTCTTCGAGCGGGGCGAAACGATGATGGCCGGGATGCGTGGGCCCGGTCCCCAACGGTCGATCCTGGGCGGCGCCACGTGGTCCCAGTAGCCGCCGAATTCGTCGTAGGTGATGACGATGGCCATGTCCCGCCACTGCTTGCTGGCGCGTAGTTTCCTGACCAGTTGACCGAGGTGGGCGTCGGCGTCGGCGATGTTGGAATAGCCGGAATGCTGGTTGAGCCTGCCCAGGGGCTTGTAGAACACCACTTCCGGCAGGGCGCCGTGGCGGATGTCGGCGACCAGGTCGGCATAGTCCTTCAGGTGTTTGCGGCCCGGCGTGCCTTCCCCATAGTTCTTGAAATAGACGAAGGGCTGGTGGTGGTACTGGAAAGTGGGGTCGGGCCGGCCTGCCACCGCGTCGTTCCAGCCGCCGGAATACCACGCCCAGGTTACGTTCTTTTCCGTCAGGCGGTCGCCGATGGTGGCGTGCTCCTGTGCAGGGACGTGGCCCCCGGCACCGACGTCATAGGGCGGCTGAGCCGGCATCATGGTGTTGACCGCGTAGCCATCGGGTGTAAGCCGGTTCTCCCGGATGACCCCGCCGGCCGCGTCCAGCGTGGATTTCATAGTTTCGGGCGCGTCCGGGTAGTAGGGCGTGCGGGCGGCGATGAGCCATTGGTGGTTCAGCATGGAGCCACCGAAGGCCGCCTGAAAGAAGTTGTCCGCCAGTGTGTAGCGCCGCGCCAGCTTCCAGAGTTGACTGCCGGTCATGTCGTAGTAGCCGAAGGTCAGCGCGCCGGCATTGCACCAGGCAACGAATTCGTCCATGCGGCCGCCGTCGATCTGGTTCTGGCAATTGTAGAAATTATGGTTCAGGTCGCCGGTGGCTGCCGCGGGTTTGACGTAGTCGGCGATGGGGTAGGGGGCATTGGGCAGGCTGGCGGGGAAGCGCGCGTCCGGCCGTGGTGCCATGCCGTCCCGGATGTCGATGACGCCGGGCAATTGCCGATAGGGCTGGCGGTTCCTGTCCACCTGGGTGAGCGATACCGGTTCGGCCAGGGCGCGGTTGTTGGCGCCGGGGAAGTTGCCGAACAGGTGGTCGAAACTGCGGTTTTCCAGATAGATGACCACGAAGTGTTTAATCCGCGGTAGCACTGTTTCCGCCGCGACAGCATCCTGGCGCATCAGGATGAGAAAGAACGCAGCGTAGATGGCTATCCGCAAGATCACTTTGTGTTTCATGGCAGGGGCGCCTGACGGCAAGCGGTTTGCATGCCGGAGCTCAGTCCTGTTCCTTGCCGGGTTTCGCCAGACGCATGGCGTTGAGCACCACCAGCAATGACGAGAAGGACATGCCGACGCCGGCTTGCCAGGGCGTGACGTAGCCGAGGGCCGCCGCGGGGATGGCCACGACGTTGTAGAGCACCGACCAGGCCAGATTCTGGCGAATGATGGTTTGGGTTTTACGTGCCAGGACGACACCCTCGGCCAGGCGGCCGATTTCCGAGGAGAGCAATACCATGTCGGCGGCGGCCTGGGCCGCCTCCGCTCCCTGGTCCACCGCGATGGAGACCTGGGCCTGGGCCAGCACCGGTGCGTCGTTCACACCGTCGCCAGTCATGGCAACGATTTTTCCGCTTTGCTGCATGGCTTTTACGGCTTCCAATTTGTCCTGGGGCAGCATGCCGCCGCGGGCGTCCTCGATGCCGAGATCAAGAGCCATGGCCGCGACGTTTTCGCTACGGTCGCCGGAGTAGAGGTGCAGGCACACGCCCAGCGCCTTCAGATCGGCGATGAGTTGCCTGGCCTGGGGGCGCGGCGCGTCGCCCAGGGCAAACCAGGCCAGAATGCCGTCGCCATCGGCCAGGCCGATCAGGGTGGTGCCCAGGGGCAGGCGTTCCCGAGGCGCCTCGGCGGCGACGAAGTCAGGGGCGCCGAGACGATAGATACGGCCGGCAATGCTGCCGGCGACCCCGCGTCCAGGATGGTAATCCACCGCCTCGGCGTTCAATGCAGTCACGCCGGCGGCCTCGCGCAAGGCGGCCGCCACGGGATGGGTAGAGCCTTGTTCGAGGGCGCGGGCAAGCGCTAAAGCCTGTTCGCGGCTGCCACGCACGAGCACCATGTCGAGCAACTTGAACTCACCACTGGTGAGGGTGCCGGTCTTGTCGAACACGAAATCGGTGGCGCGGGCCAGGGTCTCCAGCGCGTGGCCGCGAGTGGAAAGGAGGCCGACCCGAGTGAGCCGGCCGAGCGCCGCGGTCAGGGCGGCGGGGGTGGCGAGAGACAAGGCACAGGGGCAGGATACGACCAGCACTGAAACGGTGATCCAGAAGGCCCGCGAGGCATCCACCAGGGTCCAGATGCCCGCCACGGCGGCGGCTATCAACAGCAGGCCGAGCACAAACCAGCTGGCGACCCGGTCGGCCATCATCGCCAGGCGCGGTTTTTCCGCCAGAGCGCGGTCCAACAGGCGGATGATGCCGGAGAGCACGGTATCGGCCCCTACTTTTTCCACCTGGATGACCAGCGGGCTGGACAGGTTCAAGGTGCCACCGATAACGGGGCTGCCGGCGTGTTTGGCAACTGGATGGGATTCACCGGTGAGCAGGGATTCATCGACATTGGATCCGCCTTCAGCCACCAAGCCGTCGGCGGGGAAACTGCCGCCCGGCCCCACGAGGACATAATCTTTGGGCATCAGCTTGGCCACGGCTATGTTTTCTTCCTCCCGCGAGGCAGGAAAATCAGGCAACTTAACGGTGGCGGCCGGGATCAGCTTGATCAGGGTTTCCGCTGCCTCCGCCGAGCGTTTGCGCGCGTTCATTTCCAGAAAGCGGCCGGTGAGGAGGAAGAACACGAACATGGTCACCGAATCGAAATACACGTCCTTGGCGCCGGTGAAGGTACCGTAAACGCTGGCGGCGAAGGCGGCGCCCACGCCCAGGGCCACGGGCACGTCCATGCCGGCGCGCTTCAGCTTGAGATCGCGCCAGGCACCCTGGAAGAAGGGCCAGGCCGAGTAAAACACCACCGGCGTGGTGAGGAACATGCTGGCCAGACGCATCAAGGCTTCGATGTCTTTCGCCATCACGTCGGCATGGGCCAGATAGACCGGCACCGCATACATCATGACCTGCATCATTCCCAAGCCGGCAATGGCCAGGCGCCGAATGGCCGTGTTGCGCTCCTTGCGGAACAGGTCT
>CAIXFP010000830.1 GCA_903918705.1 uncultured Pseudomonadota bacterium | reverse complement strand
GGGCGGCCACGTCGGTGGCCACCAGCACCGAGCAACTGCGGTTGGCGAACTGGATCAGCACCTGGTCGCGTTCCCGCTGTTCCAGCTCACCGTGCAGGGCCAGGGCGTGGAAGCCCTGGGCGCGCAGCACTTCCAGCAGGTTGCGGCATTGCTGCCGGGTGTTGCAGAAGGCCAGGGTGCTGACCGGGCGATAGTGATTGAGCAATCGGGCCACGGCTTCCAGGCGATCCGCGTTGGCCACCTCGTAGAAACGTTGCCGGATCTTGTCGCTCTCGTGCCGTTCCAGCAGCTTCACTTCCCGGGGCTGGCGCAGGAACTGGCGCGCCAGTTGATCCACGCCTTCGGGCCAGGTGGCGGAGAACAGCAGGGTCTGGCGCTTTTTTGGGCATTGCTTGGCGACGTACACCATGTCGTCGAGGAAGCCCATGTCCAGCATGCGGTCGGCTTCGTCGAACACCAGGGTGGTGAGGGCATCCAGGCTGAGGCTGCCGCGCTGCAGATGGTCCAGGATGCGGCCCGGGGTGCCCACGGCGATGTGGGCGCCGTGCTCCAGGCTGGCCATCTGCGGCCGCATGGTGGTGCCGCCCACCAGGGAGAGCACCTTGATGTTGTCCTCGGCCCGGGCCAGGCGGCGGATTTCCTGGGTCACCTGGTCGGCCAGTTCCCGGGTGGGACAGAGCACCAGGGCTTGCACCGCAAAGCTGCGCGGATTCAAATTCGCCAGGAGGGGCAGGGCGAACGCCGCGGTCTTGCCGCTGCCGGTCTTGGCCTGGGCGATCAGGTCGTGGCCGGCCAGGGTCAGCGGCAGGCTGGCGGCCTGGATCGGCGTCATGCCGAGGTAGCCCAGTTGCCGCAGGTTGGCCAGGACGGCGGGGGCCAGGGGCAACAGGTCGAAGGAATTGGGAGAAACGGCGGGAGTTTCGGCTTCCGGCGTTGCGGATGCGGGGGAGGCGTGGGGGCGATTGGGCATGCCGGATTATACGGCCCGCGGGAATCAGGTCCGGCCTCGACGATGCGGCGCATGCCCCACGTGCTGGGTGTGGGCGGCTGCGCGGTGGTGCAGGGCGGCGTGGAGATCGTGTTCCGGCAGGGGTTCGCCGCCCCACTGCGGCAGCAGGGAGCCGGCGATCATGCCGAACAGGGACATGAGCAGCCCGGCGAACTGGGCCGGGATCAGCGGGTCGGCGGGGCCGGCCACGAGTAGCGCCAGCCAGATGGAAAGGCCCAGGAGGATGGCGGCCAGGGCGCCCTGGCGCGTGGCCCGTTTCCAATAAACGCCGAATACCAGGGGCACGAAGGCCATCACCAGGGTGATCTGGTAGGCGTTCTCCACCATCTTGAAGATGCTGGCCTTGGAGTTGATGGCGTACAGGGTCACCAGGACGGTGAAACTCAAGGTGACGATGCGCATGGTCTTCAGCAGCTTGCGATCCGACATGGGCGGCAACATGGGCTTCAGCAGGTTTTCGGTGAAGGTGACCGAGGGCGCCAGCAGGGTGGCGGAGGCGCAGCTCTTGATGGCGGAGAGCAGGGCGCCGAAGAACATCACCTGGGCAAACAACGGCGCGTGGTCGATGACCAGGCGCGGCAGGATCAACTGCGGGTCGTCGCCGAGATGGGCCTTCACCATTTCCGGGTCGATCAGGGTCGCCGAATAGGCCAGGAACATGGGTACGAAGGCGAACACGAAGTACAGGCCGCCGCCCAGCACCGTGCCCCAGATCGCGATCTTTTCGGTTTTCGACGATTGCACCCGCTGGAACACGTCCTGCTGCGGGATGGAACCCAGCATCATGGTGATCCAGGCGGCAAAAAACCAGATCATTTCGCGCCCGTTCGGGGCCGGCCAAAACGCCAGTTTGCCGGCATGCGCGGCATGGGCG
>CAIXFP010000829.1 GCA_903918705.1 uncultured Pseudomonadota bacterium | reverse complement strand
CTCCGTTTCGTACACCGTAGGTCGGGTTAGCGCAGCGTAACCCGACGATTGCTGCTCCGCCTAGGTGTGTCGGGTTACGCCGGCCCGCCGGCTAACCCGACCTACGGGACCGCCGTTGAGCAGCGAACCCCATCATCCCTTCACAGCCCCAGCACCGGCAGCACGAACACCAGGGCGATGTTGCTCAGGCCCAGAGTCAGGTTGCTGCCCACCAGCACCCGGATGCGGTTCAGGGTCGCGCCGGCGCTGGTCCAGTCGCCCGCCACCACTTCGCGCTTGAAGCTGGCGTAGGGCACGAAGTAGATGTATCCGTAGATGGCGGCCATAAGGTAGCCGATGCCCGCCATGACGTGGACGTGCGGCGGCACCGTGGTGATGCCGCCCCCCCAGCTCTGGAGCAGCGCCATGCCGGTGACGATCAACAGGATCACCGCGCTCCACACCCACTGGAAGAAGCGGCCGAAGACGCCGCGCCATAACGCCAGGCGCTGCGGTGGTTCCAGGGTGGCCACGGCGGCCGGGCGCAGGCACAGGTGGGCGAAGAACATGCCCCCCACCCAGACGACGGTGGCGAGGACATGCAGCAGGGTCAACAGGTGTTGCGACATGGCGGACTCCTAAGGAATGAGGCGCGCAGTTTACCCGTCCGCCGCCCCAGTGCCGGGCTCCGCGCCAGGGCGATGATTTTCTGAATTACGGCTTGGCCGCTGTTTATACTTACGCCGATTTTTTCGCCGGTTCCCAGACTCCCCATGAGCGCTCCCCTGAACGTCGTCATCCTCGCGGCCGGCCGTGGCACGCGGATGAAATCCGATTTGCCCAAGGTTTTGCATCCGCTGGCCGGCAAACCCTTGCTGGGCCACGTTTTGGCCGCCGCCGATACCCTGTCCCCGGAAAAAATCTGTGTGGTCTACGGCCATGGCGGCGAGTTGCTGCCCCAGGCCATAGGCCGGGATGACCTGGCCTGGGCCAGGCAGGAGCCGCAGTTGGGCACCGGCCACGCCGTACAGCAGGCGCTGCCCCATCTCAACCCGGAGGCGATCTGCTTGATTCTCTACGGCGACGTGCCCCTGACCCGGCCGGAGACCTTGCAACAACTGACCCTGATCGCCCGCGAAGGCGCCATCGCCCTGCTCACCGTGCGGTTGAGCAACCCAGCCGGCTATGGCCGCATCGTGCGCAACGGGCGCGGCCAGGTGGAACGCATCGTCGAGCACAAGGACGCTTCCCCCGAGGAACTGGCCCTCGACGAAGTGAACACCGGCATCCTCTGCCTGCCCGCCGCCAAGCTGGCCGGCTGGCTCGGCCGCCTGAAAAACGACAATGCCCAGGGCGAGTACTACCTGACCGACGTGATCGGCATGGCAGCCAGCGAAGGCGAGCAGGTCATCCCCTGCCATCCCTCCGCCGAGTGGGAAGTGCTGGGGGTGAACAGCCGCCAGCAGTTGGCGGAACTGGAGCGCATGCACCAGAAGAACGTGGCCGAGGCGCTGATGGTGCGGGGTGTGACCCTGATCGACCCGGCCCGCATTGACGTGCGCGGCCACCTGGCCTGCGGGCGCGACGTGCTGATCGACGTCAACTGCGTGTTCGAGGGGCAAGTGGTGTTGGGCGACGGCGTCAAGATCGGCGCCAACTGCGTGTTGAAGGACGTGGAACTGGCGGCGGGCGTGCAACTGCAACCGTTCTGCCACCTGGACGGCGCCAAAGTCGGCGCGGATGCCCGCATCGGCCCCTTCAGCCGGGTGCGCCCCGGCACGGTACTGGCGGAGGAAGCCCACATCGGCAACTTCGTCGAGATCAAGAACAGCCAGGTGGGTTTCAATTCCAAGATCAACCACCTCTCCTACGTGGGCGACGCCACCGTGGGCCGCAAGGTCAACATCGGCGCCGGCACCATCACCTGCAACTACGACGGCGCCAACAAATTCCGCACGGTGATCGAGGACGAGGCCTTCGTCGGCTCCGACACCCAACTGGTGGCCCCGGTCACCGTGGGCAAGGGAGCCACCCTGGGCGCCGGTACCACCCTCACCAAGAATGCGCCGG
>CAIXFP010000828.1 GCA_903918705.1 uncultured Pseudomonadota bacterium | reverse complement strand
CGCCCACCAGGGTGGGGGCGGTGGACAGGGCCAGGGTGGGCTGAGCCATGTAGTTGCGCGGGTTGGCCATGATCAATTCGGCGAACTGCGCCCGTTCCTCCGGCGTCGAGCGCGGTCCGATCAGCATGCCGTAACCGCCGGACTCGTTGGCCGGCTTCACCACCAGTCGGTCCAGGTTGGCCAGCACGTATTCCTTCTGGTCCTCATACATGCACAGGTAGCTGGGCACGTTGGGGATGATGGGCTCCTCATCCAGGTAGTACTTGATCACCTTGGGAATAAAGGCATAGACCACCTTGTCGTCCGCCACCCCGGCGCCCGGCGCGTTGGCGATACCCACGTTGCCGGCGCGCCACGCCCGCATCAGGCCCTTCACGCCGAGGGCGGAATCGGGCCGGAAGGCTTCCGGGTCGAGGAAATCGTCGTCGATGCGGCGATAGATCACGTCCACCCGGCGCAGGCCGGTGATGGTCTTCATGTAAACGCAGTCGTCGGACTGCACCAGCAAGTCGCTGCCTTCCACCAGCACCGCGCCCATCTTCTGGGCCAGGTAGCTGTGTTCGAAATAGGCCGAGTTGAAAATGCCCGGCGTCAGCACCGCCACCACCGGGCGGCTACCGGTGCGTGGCGACAGGGCGGCCAGGGTGTCGTACAGCCGCGTCGGGTAGTCGTCCACCGGCAGGATGTCGGAGGCCTGGAACAGTTCCGGAAACAGATGCTTCATCAGTTGCCGGTTTTCCAGCATGTAGGACACGCCGGAGGGCACCCGCAGGTTGTCTTCCAGCACGTAGACCGTGCCGTCCTTGTCGCGCACCAGATCGGTGCCGCAGACGTGGGCCCACACCCCGAAACGGGGCGTCATGCCCCGGCATTGCTCACGAAAGTTTTTCGAGCCATCCAGGACTTCCAGCGGAAACACCCCATCCTTGACGATGCGCTGCGCGTTGTAGAGATCGTCGATGAAGAGATTCAAGGCGGTCAGGCGCTGTTTCAGGCCGGCCTCGATGCGCGTCCACTCCTTCTTCGCCATGACCCGGGGGATGATGTCGAAGGGCCAGGCGCGGTCGATATTCCCGGCCTCGCTATAGACCGTGAAGGTGATGCCAGTGGTCATGATGGCGGCGTTCACGGCGCGGCGGCGCTCGTCCAGGTCGGCCGCGTCGAGGGCGTCGAGGTGGTCGAACAGGGCGCGGGCGGCGGGGCGCGGCCGGCCATCCGGGGCGATCAGTTCATCGAAGAAATCTGTGGCCGAGTAATCACGCACCAGGGTATTCATGTCATTTGCTCCTTTCTGGCTTAAAGTTTGCAAGGAGCGTGCCAGGCCATCTGAAACCGGCCCGACCACACCATTAATTTTCATAAGGACAGAATCGTGACCTACTGCGTAGGAATGCTCATGGACGCCGGCATGGTGTTCCTCTCCGACACCCGCACCAACGCCGGCGTGGACCAGATCAATACCTTCCGCAAGATGAGCGTGTTCGAGCAACCCGGGGAACGGGTTCTGGTGCTGCTCTCGGCCGGCAATCTGGCCATTACCCAGGCGGTGGTCAGTCTGCTTTACGAACGCCAGGCCAAGGAAGGCGACAGCCTGTTGAAAGCGCCAGATATGTTCGAAGCCGCGCGTCATGTTGGTGAATGCGTGCGTGAAGTGCACCGGCGTGATGCGGAATCGCTGCAGGCCTTCGGCATCGACTTCAACGCCAGCTTTCTGTTGGGTGGCCAGATCAAGGGCGAGTCGCCGCGTCTGTTCTACATCTACGCCGCCGGCAATTTCGTGGAGGCCACCGCCGACACCCCGTATTTCCAGATAGGCGAATCCAAGTACGGCAAGCCCATCCTGGACCGCATCTTCAACTGGGCCAGTCCGCTGGAAGAAGCGGCCAAGTGTGCCCTGATTTCCATGGACTCGACCCTGAAATCCAACCTTTCGGTGGGCTTGCCGCTGGACCTGATGTGCTATCGGCGCGACAGCTTCACGGGTGAGCGGCGCCTGCGCATCGCCGCCGACAACCCGTATTTCAAGGATCTCCATGAAGCCTGGAGCGAACGCATCAAACACGCCTTCGCCGAGTTGCCGGGGCTGGATTGGGAACAGTGTTCGGTGAAGTGAAGTAGCGCCGGCGCCTCGCCGGCATCGTGGGTCTGATCAGCCGCCGCCGTCGGGTTACGGCGCGAAAAGACGCGCCTGATCCGACCTACATCCCCGCGATCAGCCCCACTCCCAACCCCACCCCGAAACCGTTGATGTCGCTGGCCGCCGCGCCCAAACCACCCTTGCAGCGGCTGGCGGAGAGGTCCACGTGGAGCCAGGGGACGTCGCCGACGAAGCGCTTCAGGAACAAGGCGGCGAGGATATGGTCCGCTTCGCTGTCCAGGGTACATTGCTTCACATCCGCCACCGGCGAATCCAGCGCCTCGTCGTAATCCTCCGGCATCGGGAAGGCCACCACCCGCTCGCCGCAGGCCAGTCCCGCCGCCACCGCGCGGGCGGCCAGGTCGTCGCGGTTGGCAATCACCCCGCACATGCGCTCGCCCAGGGCCACCGCCATGCTGCCGGTGAGGGTGGCGAAATCGATGATGGCCGCCGGCTTTGCCTGGGCAGCGAGCGCCAGGGTGTCGGCCAGCACCATGCGGCCTTCCGCGTCGGTGTGGACGACCTCGATGGTGGTGCCGTTCAGGGCCGTCACCACCTCGTTCTGGGTGTAGGCCTCGGG
>CAIXFP010000827.1 GCA_903918705.1 uncultured Pseudomonadota bacterium | reverse complement strand
CTGATCCTGATCATGGGCGCGGTAATGCTGGTCATCGTGCTGGCCACCCTGGAGCCCATCATCGACATGAATCGTCTCGTGCACTGAGGTCCGACATGCAAAACCACACACTGCGCAACAAAGGTTTCACCCTTATCGAACTCATGGTGGTCCTGGTCATCCTGGGGGTGCTGGCGGCGATGATCGCGCCGAAGATCATGAGCCGCCCCGACGACGCCCGGATCATGGCCGCCACCCAGGACATCGCCAGCATCGTCCAGGCGCTCAAGCTGTATCGCCTCGACAACATCCGCTATCCCACCACCGAGCAGGGGCTCCAGGCCCTGGTGACAAAGCCCACCATCGAGCCCATCCCGGGCAACTGGAAAGCCGGCGGCTACCTGGAGAAGATGCCCAAGGATCCCTGGGGCAATCAATACCTCTATCTCAATCCGGGCAAGCACGGCGAGATCGACGTCTACAGCCTGGGAGCCGACGGCCAGGTCGGAGGCGAGGGCAAGGATGCGGACATCGGCAACTGGTCCCTCTGAGGCCGGCTTCACCCTGCTGGAATTGCTGGTGGTCCTGGTGATCATCGGCGTGGGGGTGGCCACCACGGTCGTCGCGCTGCGCCCGGACCCCCGCGTCGCGGTGCGCGAGGAAGGCAATCGCCTGGCCGTGCTGTTCGGCCTGGCCAGCGAGGAGTCCGCCACCACGGGGATGACCCTGGCCTGGGTGGGCCTCGACGGCGGCTACGAATTCCAGAGCCGCGAAATCAACGACGCCGGCCCGGACTGGAGCACGATTTCCAGCGACGACCTGTTGCACCCGCGCCAGTTGCCGGGCGGCATGAAGCTGCGCGGCATCGCGGTGGACGGCCATGCCCTGGCCCTGGGTCAGCGGGTCGCCCTGGCCGGCGGCCACGACGTTGCCGTGGAAATAACTTCCGGCGAGGCGAGCGCCTTGATCAGCGGCAGCGACGGCCATTTCCAGTCCACCCTGGCGGAGGCCGGCCGGTGAGGCAGGCGGGCTTCACCCTGCTGGAAGTGCTGGTGGCCCTGGCCATCGTCGCCATCGGCCTCACCGCCGCCCTGCGCGCCACCGGCGTGGGCACCGAGGGCGTGGGCGAATACCGCGATCACCTCCTGGCCCTGTGGCTGGCCCAGAACATCGTGGCGGAACGCAGCGCCCGCCAGGATTGGCCGGCTCCCGACATCACCAGCAGCGAGGAGGACTACGCCAATCAGCGCTTCCTGGTGAAACAGGAGGTCAAGACCACGCCCAACCCGCGCTTCCGCCGCATCGACGTGTCGGTGTCCCGCCTCGACGACACCGGCCGGGTGCTGCGCCACAGCGTGGCCTTCCTGACCCAGCCGATACCCAACTCCCCATGAGGCGCGCCCATGGCTTCACCCTCATGGAAGTGCTGGTGGCCCTGGTCTTGCTGACCCTGTTCACGGTGACCAGCTACCGCGCCCTGGACGCGGTGCTCACGGCGCAGCGCCACGCCACGGCGGAACTGGAACGCTGGCATGGCCTGGCGGCGGCCTTCACCGCGATGGAATCGGACCTGTCCAACGCCATCTCCCGCTTCGACCCCCAGGATCCGCTGCGCACCGGTTTTCATGCCCTGGTGGTCCAGGAAGGCTCCGCCCAGTTCGACCTGGTGCGCCTGCTGCCGGACGATTCCGATCAGGGCCTGGAGCGGGTGGGCTACCGTTGCGACCGCAGTGGCCTGGCCCGCCTGGCCTGGCCCGACGCCGACAACGTCGCCATTGAACCCCGCGCCACCGTCCTCCTCGCCGGCCTGGGCACCTGCACCTTCCGCTACCTGGACAGCTTTGGCAAATGGGTGTCGGCATGGCAGCCGCTGAACGGCCATATCCTGCCCCGGGCGGTGGAGTTGAACATCAATACGGCCCAGGGCACACCACTGCGCCGGGTGTTCCACGTCCAATGAGCGCCCCGGCCCGCACCCCGCCAGACCGCCAGGCCGGCGCCGCCGTGCTGGTGGCCATGCTGGTGGTGGCCCTGGCGACCCTGGCGGCCAGCAGCTTCATGTTCCGCTCCCAGGTGGAATGGCGCCGCCTGGAGACCCTGATGCGCCTGGACCAGGCCCACATGGTGCTGCGCGCCACCGATCACTGGGCGGCGTCGGTGCTGCACGAGGACGCCCTGCACAGCAGCGTGGATTACCGGGGCGAGGCCTGGGCCACGCAATTGCCCCCCATCGACGCGGAAGGCTACCGCTTGTCGGGAAAGATCGAGGATCTGGACGGGCTGTTCAACCTGAACAACCTGGCGACCAGCGACGGCAAGGCGGACCCCCGGCAGATCGCCGTGTTCACCCGCCTGCTGCGGCTCCTGCGCCTGCCGGAAGCCCTGGCCCTGTACGTGGCCGACTGGGTGGACGTGGATAACGCGCCCCTCAGCCAGGACAGCGCCGAGTCGGCGTATTATGCCGGCCTCACGCCGCCCTACCAGGCGGCCAACCACCCCATGGTGAGCGTGAACGAACTGCTACGTATCAAGGGTTTCGACCGGGACGTGCTTGCCGCGCTGCGCCCATTCGTGACGGCCCTGCCCGGCAGGACCTCGGTCAACGTCAACACCGCGCCACCCGAGGTGCTGGCCGCCCTGGTGAACGGCCTGTCCCTGGACGACGCCTACGCGCTGGTGGCGAAACGGGATCGCAGTTACTACCGCACCACTGCGGATTTCATGCAAGCCCTGCCCTATGGCCTGACTCAGCCGGACAGCATCTCCGTGTCGAGCCAGTACTTCCTGGTGCGGGCCAACATACGCTACGAGCGCCTGGCCATCGGCAGCCTGGCCTTGTATCAACGGGGAGGCCAGTCCTTCCCCACACTGGTCTGGAGGGCCGATCTATGATCCTTGATTCCTCAGTTGAACGCGCCCGAGTGCGCAGCGGACCCGCCCGACGGGTGACGCTGAGCGAAGGCGCTAACCTCTGCATCCATGCCGGCTCGCAAAGGCCTGCCAGCGGTCAACCGAGGAATCAAGGATGAGTGAGCTTCGCCTCTATCTGCGGCGCGATTCCCTTATGGAAGGGATGGATTGCGCCTGGGCATTGCTGGACGATGCCGGTCACCCGCAAAGCAGCGGCACCCGACTGGAAGACCCGCCCCGGGCCGGACTGTGCCGGCTGGTCCTGGCCAGCGACCTGGTGCTCAGCATCGACGCGCCCTTGCCCGACCTGCCGGAACGGCGTTTGGCCCCCCTCCTGGCGGCGGCCGCCGAGTCCGCCACCCTGCTCGACGCGGATGACCTCCACGCCGTCCTCATGGAACGCGGCGAGAACGGCATGGCGACACTGGCGGCGCTGGACGATGTCTGGCTGGGCCGGGTGCTCGCCCGGCTGACCGAGCTGGGACTGCATGCCGACGCGGCCCTGCCGGAATATCTTCTCCTGCCCTGGGAACCCGGCACCTGGTCGGTGTGCTACCGCGGCAAGGACACCCTGGCGCGTCTCGGGCTGAGCCAGGGCCTGGCCCTGGACGACGGCGAACCGCCGGTGGGTCTGGCCCTGGCTCAGGCCCAGCGCGGCAAACCCGAGGCAGTGAAGGTGTTTCAGGCCAACAATCTCGGCGCGCCCGACTGGCCACGCTGGCGCGCGGGCCTGGGCACCAAGGTGGAATCCGCCGGCACCTGGGACTGGCGCGGCGCCCCCTGGCCGGACCTGCCCAACCTGCTTCAGGGCAAACATGCCTCACGCCGCAACCGGATCGACTGGAAGCGCCTGGCGCGGCCCCTGGCCTGGGGTGTCCTGGCGCTGTTCTGCGTGCAGTTCACCGGCCTGGTCCTGGACTGGGCGCTGCTGGCTCACGAGCAGTCCAACATCAAGCGGGAAATGCGGGTGCTGGCGGAACGCGCCCTGCCCGCCCATGCGGCGGTGATGGACCCGGCCTGGCAGGTGGCGGAACGGCTGCAACAGTTGCACACCGCCAGCGGCAGCCCGCCACCCGACTCCTTTGTCGGCTTTCTCGGCCGGCTGGGCCAGGTCTGGCCGGCCGGCGCCCTGGCGCAGACGCTGTCTTACGAAAACGGCGTGATCAGCGTCTCCCTCGCCCAGGCGGACCCGTCCTGGCTGGAACAATTGCGCTCCGCCGCCGCCGGGCGGGGCCTGGCCGTCGCCACGTCGCAGGACGACAAGGGCGGCGGCGTCCAACTCAGCATCAAGCCCAGCGCGAAGGATGATCGTCATGGCCAATGAATTGAGCGAACGCGTGCGCGGCTACCTGGCGGCGCGCAGTGAAAGGGAACGCAAGGTGTTGCTGGGGGGCGCCGTGCTGCTGGCCGCCCTGCTGGGCTACGGCATGGTCTACGAGCCGCTGGCCCGGGCGCGGGAAAAGCTGGCCGGCGCGCTACCGATGCAGCGAGCCGAATTGCGCCTGATGCGGGTCCAGGTGGCGGAGATCGAGCGTTTGCGCGGCAGCGCGGGGGCCGGCTCGGGCACCCTGGAACAACGGATCAAGGCTTCGGCGGCCTCCTTCGGCCTGGTCGGCAACTTCACGCGCTTCACCGCCGCCTCCTCCGACCAGGTGCTATTGGCGACGCAAGCCATGTCGGCCACCACCTGGAGCGACTGGCTGGGCGATCTGGAACGCCACGGCATCACCGTGCAGCGCTGCCGCATCAGCGGCAGCGGCCAGCCCGGCCAGGCCAGCCTGGAACTGACCCTGACGGGAGGGCCGCGATGAACACCCTTCTGGCAAGGAATCTGCTGCGCCCGCTACGCTGGGCCGGCGTGATGCTGGCCCTGGCTCTGGCCTACCTGGCGATGTGCCCCGCCACCTGGCTGGATGCGGTGCTGCAGGGCCGGACCGCGGGCAACCTGGGCATGGCCGGCGCCACCGGAACGATCTGGCGCGGCACTGGCACCCTGCAGGCCCTTTTGCCCAGCGGCGAGGTGGCCAACCTGGCGCCGGTGGCCTGGGAGATTTCCCTGGGCGAACTCCTGTCCCTGCGCCTGCACATCACGGTCAAGTCCAGCCAGAACGGCACTCCCGTGCTGGACGCCACGCTGAAGCCGGGTGACCTGCGTATTCAGACGGCGCGCCTGGATCTTCCCGCCGCCCTGTTGGGTGCGGTATCGCCCACCTTCCGTTCCGCGGACCTGTCCGGGCAGTTGTCCGCGCAGGCGAACGACGTGCGTCTGGAGGCCGGGCAAGCTACCGGCAGCGCCCAGGTCGTATGGCAGGGGGCAGGCTCCGGACTGACCCGTGTGCGCCCCCTGGGCAACTACCAACTGTCCCTGAACGGCAGCGGCGGCGGCCTGGATTTCCACCTGGCGACCCTGGGCGGCCCCCTCGACCTGGAGGGCACGGGCCAATGGAATCCCGGCCGGAAATCGAGCTACACCATTACCGCCACACCCACCCAGGCCACCCGCAAGGATCTGGAACCCCTGTTGCGCATGCTGGGACGTGAAGTCTCGCCGGGCAGCTACCAGCTGGCCCTGGACCGCGGCATGGGCGCCATTACGAAATGATTATTCGGGGTCGCGGCGATGTCGCGCTGAAATGGTTTCGGTTCTTAATCCACAAGGTAATTTGCCGGCAATCAAGCGTTCTGGCGGACTCGAATTAGCCGCCAGCCGCTTTGGTTACAATGCGCAGTTGTTCTGAAAATATTCTTCAATGGAGACTTTATGAATCACCCCGGTAAATTGACCGTCCTGACCCTCTGCATGGGTATGTTCCTTGGCGCATGCGGTGAGAAACATGCCGCCCAGGGCCCCAGTGCCATGAAAATCAACGGCCAGGCCATCAGCGTTGCCGAAGTGGAAAGCAAGGCACAACAGTATGCCCACCTGTCGCCCACGCAAAAGCAAACGGCCATGGCCAGCATCCTCAAGTCCATGGCGGATACGGAAATCCTGCGTCAGGCCGCGGTTCAGGAAAAACTGGATAGCGACGCCATGGTGCAAGGACGCATCGCCGAATCCAACCGGCTGATACTGGCCACGGCTTATCTCGAAAAGAAAATGGCGGCGGTGGCACAGCCCACGGAAGCCGAGGTAAAAGCCTATTACGACCAGAATCGGGATCGTTATGCCGAAAGAAAAATGTTCGACCTGCAGGAAGTCAATTACCGGGCACCGGCGGATGCCGTGGCGGAAATCAATACCAAGCTGACTCCCGGCGGCAAATCAAGCGATCTGGTGGCGCTGCTCCAGAAGAAGAATGCCGCCCACAACGAGCAGCAATTGGTGGTGGCCTCCGACAAGATCCCCGACCCCATCCTGCAAAAACTCCGTGCCGCGCATGCCGGCGACATCATCAACCTGCCGGAAAAGGACAAGACCATCGTCCTGTTCATCAACAGCGTGACACCGCAGCCGCTGACCCTGGCCCAGGCGGCGCCGTTCATCAGCAACCAGCTCTACTCGACCCGCAAGAGCGGCACCATGGAAACCATGCTGAAGCAATTGCGCGACAAGGCGAAAATCGAATACGTGCCGCCGTACACGGCGATGGGCAATACGACACCGGGAGAATGACTCCGGGCAGTCAGCGCGGGATGGGCAAAGCATGGCGTGCCCGTCCCGCCGTTCTAACCGAGTCGTTGCGAGTACTCGAATAAATAGTCATCGTAGGTTGGGCAAAGCGCAGCGTGCCCAACATGGCGGCGGGTTGTTGGGCACGCCGCTGCCCAACCACGGCTTGCGGTTTGAGTTGCCGGATTCAGGATACCCAGCGCAATTCAACGGCGGCTTTCCGCAATGGAAAGCCGCCGGGCGCATTACTTGAATTCGTAGCGCGCGGAAATACTGACCAGGGTGGTCTGCTGATTCTGCGGCGCCAGACCCAGGCCCAACACCGGGGCGGTGTTGGCATTCGCCCAGTCGGATTCCTTGTAGCGCTCATACCAGAAGGCTGCGCGCACGGACAGGTTGTCCTTCATCTGATAGGCGCAATGGACCCCCGCCGCGGTCATGGCGGAAGTCAGATTCGGCAGGTCGCTGCCCGGCGCGGCATAGTGGATCTTGCCGGTGAACTCGGAATAAACCACATCCGCGCCGAGTTCCAGCTTCTTCGGTATCGCCTTCCAATTTGCGCTCAGGCCGGTGGTTTGCGTCAGATTGCTGTCCGATTCCATCCAGCGGAAATTCGAGGCGGGATTCGGATTGCTCGGCGCATATTGATAACCGGTTTGATCGGATTTCAGCTTTTCATAGGTGTAATACAGCGAAGTCGTAAAACTCTCGCTGAAGGCGTAGGTAAGGCTGGGGGTATAAGTCAGGCCGCTGGCCTGATTCAGGCCCAGGGCCATGTTCTTGTAATCGTCCTTGTTGTAGT
>CAIXFP010000826.1 GCA_903918705.1 uncultured Pseudomonadota bacterium | reverse complement strand
GGGGGTGCTAAAAAGCCCGCGATTCTAACAACTTGTTGATAAATTTCACCAAATTTGAGGCGAGGTCGGTTTGCACGGCAAGTTGTGTGGCCCAGGCACGAGCGTGGATGGACAACTGCGGCAGGGCTTCGATCCAGTCGGGCCAAAGGGGGGCGATGTCCTCCTCGCGGTTCCACCCCCGCCACAGGGCGCGGACCAGGCCGGCGTCCACGGGGGGCAGGTCGGCGCAATAAAGGTCGAGAAAGGCTGCGAGCTTGTCCAGATGCGCGTCTTCCGACTGGCGGTAGGCCTGCCAGATCATCGGGCGGGCGGCGAACTGCGCGCGCACGAAGGAATCTTCGCCGCGCACGAAATTGGCATCGCAGGCCCAAAGCAACCGGTCATAGTCGTCCTGAGCCAACATGGGTAACACGTATAGACAAAGATGGCCTCGCCGCATCGCCGCGCCCTCTGGTATATCGGCAAGGCCAAACCAGGCGGCGATTTGCGGAATGGCAAGCCCCCGCGGAACCAGCAGATCGATGGGAATATCGCCCTGGCTGCATATCGCCAGCAAACCGGCAAGCGCGGCGGAGTCGTAACTGAAAAGGGAAATACGCAATCGCCTTGCCCCGTCATTGCGTTCGGGCAATCCCAATCCGGACCAGAAACGATTTTGCGCTTCGGCATCGCCCTGGAAATGATCGCGCCCGGGGTATAGCCAGGCCTCGCGGGTGAGGCCGCCACTGCCTGCAATGTAACCGGGCATGAAGAAGTATTTGGTCAGCGCCAGGCGCGGGTGAGGCGAAGGCAATCCATGCACGCCGGCTACCCAATTTTCCGCGCTTAAATATTCCAGATTGATCCAGACCGGCGGCGGTGTTTTAACAGCCATGGCCTGAATGAAATCCTCCGGCAGATCGCAGGCCAATGCCTCAATGACGACATTTCCCGGTTCGATCAGCGACAGGGAAGTCGTCCAGTGCCATATCTCGACACCCTCCAGATATTGCGTCGCCGCGGCGCAATCGACTTCCGGGCGAATATGTTGGAAGGCCCGCAAATCGTCCACCCAGAGGCGCACGGCGATATGAAATTCCGCCCGCAATTGCCGGGCCAGACGCCAGGTCACGCCGATGTCGCCGTAGTTGTCCACGACACTGCAAAAAATATCCCAATGAGCTACCGGGAGGTTCATGCATCAAGTAAGTTGTTTTGTGTCAACGGATAAAAAAACCCCTGGGGCTAGCCAGGGGCTTTTAATTTGGAATGCGCCCGATCAGGCCACGCGGCAATCCTCGATACTCTTGCCCTGGGCCTCCAGTTCACCGACCCAGCCAGGGCGCCGGCCACGGCCAGACCAGCCGGAACCGGACACCGGATCGCGATATTTCACGATACCGGAGGGGGCGCGTTTTCCCTTGACGCCACGCGCGGGAAACAAATCGCTGGGATCGATGCCGAATTGAGCCATGATGCTCTTGATCTGGGCAACGGCACCGGCCATTTCCTGTTTGCGGGCATCTTCCGCTTCACGCTTCAGCCCCTCGATTTGGGCAATCAATTCCTGATAAGACGCCATGTTGACTCCTTAAGTAAGTATGAGTGAAATTCCCCATGCGCCGGGGTGACGGCATATTAATGCAATTTTTCGAGAAGAGAAAGGGCGAATTCATATTGCATACACTGCAACTGGCGATGGCGTGGAGAAACGCGCTGCCGCTTTCATACGGCCGTGTCAAGGCTTCCGTCGGGAATTCTAAGTCCATGATTCGCATGGCGAGAACATTGCAAAATGTGCTTGCGCGCGATAGCCAGGCCTTCCCAAATATCCGTCCGGGCGGTGAATTCGCTCCAATTCGGCAAGGTTGCGAAGTCGTCTTGCCGGGAAAATCACATTAATCTTCCGTATCGGGAAAGGCGGTGCTAATGCGCCCATGCAGCCTGTCGCCCTTCCCCGCACGACAGTCGGCCCCGCTGGCGCCGTATCCGGTAATCCCGCGGCAGATACGGCAGAGACTGCTCGTGTCCGCTTCCGAGACGATAATGGTGGGATTACGGAACCTGTGGCGTATCGCTTTTACGTGGGGCCATGGTGTTCGCCAGTTCATGGCTGAAGCTTCACCCATTAAGAAGCCAGTGGTTGATTCGTCCGTTTCGCAAGGAAAATTCAATCGGGGGGAGGCGATGTTTTCCCGGTTATTTGCGTGGCGTCACGCATTACGCGCCGTCGTCACAAAACGGACATGTCGCGCGGTGATGATGGCGGGAAAGCAGAACCTGTTTCATTGATGTTTTCATTTTTGCCATGCCGGTTTGTCCGGCACATACGATCCGTCATCCTGGCCATGGGCCTTTCCGTTTCTTCCGTTCCGGCCCAGGCGTTGCAGTTGGCGGGTGTCGAGGTGGCCGACCATGCCTGGATGGCGGGAGCATCCTTGACATTGAACGGCAGCGGTGTGCGCCGCATGTTCGGATTCCGGGTCTATGTGGCGGCCCTTTATCTGGCGCTGCCCGCGCGCGAACCCGGTCTGGTGCTGGAACGTGACCTGCCGCGCCGACTCCAGGTGATCCTGCTGCGGGACACCAGCACGGACCAGAATCTGGAAGCGCTCAAGTGCGGTTTGGAGGACAACAACAGCGCGGCCGAAATGGAGGCCATCAAACCGGAAGTCACCCGTTTTTTGGCGCTGCTGCGGCAGGTGCACGAGGTGCCTGCCGGCACGATGATCCAGTTCGATTACCTGCCTGGCCGTGGCACCCACACCCGCATCGGCAATCATGATCTAGGCATCATTCCGGGAGAGCTTTTCAACCGCGCCTTGCTGAAAATCTGGCTGGGCGACCATCCGATCCAGTTCAGCCTGAAACAATCGCTTCTGGGCCTGGATGGCCCGACGCTGTAGATGGACGCGGCAGTCGCAACCCGTGCCCCGTGCCCGCTCTGGCAATGCGTGGCGGCTTGCATCTGAATCCAGGACAAGATGAAGCGACACCTTCCTGAACTGATCGAACTCATCCATCTCGTCGACGCGGCACCCCAGGCCCTCAAGGCGAGGGTGGCGGCAAGTGTCGCGGTGGAGGGCTGCACCCTTCCGATCCACGTTTTGACCTTGGGCAATCCCGATCCGAGCCTGCCCGCCATCGGGTACTTCGGAGGCGTGCACGGACTGGAGCGCATCGGCACCCGGGTTCTCTTGGCGTTTCTGCGCAGTCTGCTCAACCGCCTGCAATGGGATACTTTGCTGCATAGGCAACTGGAGGTATCGCGCATGGTGTTCGTGCCCCTGGCCAATCCCGGTGGTATGTGGCGCAACACGCGCTGCAATCCTGCCGGTGTGGACCTGATGCGCAACGCGCCCCTCGATGCCCTGGAGCGGGTGCCGTTCCTGCTCGGAGGTCAACGCTTCAGTAGCCGCTTGCCCTGGTACCGCGGCCCCCTAGATGCACCCATGGAGGCGGAAAGCCAGGTACTGGAGCAGGTGGTAAGGGAGGAATTGGGCCGTCGCCGCTTCAGCCTGGCGCTGGATTGCCATTCCGGCTTCGGCTTGCGCGACCGCATCTGGTTCCCCTATGCCCACACCGCCAGGCCATTTCCGCATTTACCGGAAATTCATGCCCTGAAGGAATTATTCGAGCAGACCTATCCCACCCACAACTATCTGGTGGAACCCCAGAGCCGGCAATACCTGGCCCATGGCGATCTTTGGGACCATTTCTACCTGAGCAACCGGACCCATGACGGAGACGACAGGGTGTTTCTGCCCTTGACCCTGGAAATGGGTTCGTGGCTATGGGT
>CAIXFP010000825.1 GCA_903918705.1 uncultured Pseudomonadota bacterium | reverse complement strand
CGATATGGCAGTGGTGCGTCAGACGATCCAGCAGTGCTGTCGTCATCTTCGGATCGCCAAAGACAGAAGACCATTCCGAGAAGCTCAGATTGGTTGTAATGATCACGCTGGTGCGTTCGTATAGTTTGCTCAGCAAATGGAACAGCAAGGCCCCGCCAGCCTGGCTGAAGGGCAGATAGCCCAACTCATCCAGGATCACCAGATCGGCATGGATCAGCCGGTTCGCCCACTGGCCTTGTTTGCCCGCCTGTTTCTCCTGTTCCAGCATGTTCACCAGATCGACGGTCGAGAAGAATCGGACGCGCCGGTGCAAATGCATGATCGCCTGAACCGCAATCGCGGTCGCCAGATGCGTCTTGCCCGTTCCCGGCCCGCCAATCAGCACCACGTTCTGGGCTTCGTCCATGAACGGCCCGCGATGCAGTGTCCGGATGGCGGCTTCATTCACTACGCTCTGGTCAAAGTCGAAACCGGACAGGTCGCGGTAAGCCGGGAAGCGGGCCACCTTGAGTTGGTAATTCACCGAACGCACTTCCCGCTCCGCCATCTCGGCCTTGAGCAGCGTATCGAGCAATGTTTGCGCACCTTGATAGGCGGGTGAGCCTTGTGCGGCCAATTCCTCGACGGCCTGGGCCATGCCAAAGAGTTTCAAGGTCTTCAGGGTGCTGATCAGGGCTTCAGGCTGCATGACGTTTCTCCCGCAGGCTGTCGTAGCGGATCACGTTGGCCATGGGTTCCGTGTTCAGCACCAAGTCCTGCGGGGTGGCAATTGGCGCTGGTGGCGGCAACTCGATCAGGCGACCGAGTAGATTGAGGACATGCAACTTGGTCGGGATGCCGGATTCCAGCGCGAGTTCGACCGCTGACAGCACCGCCTGCTCGTCGTGATGCAGGACCAGCGCCAATATCTCGACCATCTCCCGGTCGCCGCCCGGCCGCTTGAGCAGATGCGCCTGCAGGCGCTTGAAGCCTTCCGGCAACTCAAGGAACGGCGCGCCGTTGCGCAATGCGCCGGGTTTGCGTTGCAGCACTGCCAGATAGTGCCGCCAATCGTAAATCGTCTGGCCGCCGACATGCTTGCGGTCGAAGCAGCGCACATGCTCGGCAATCCTGTGTCCCTCAGTCGCCATGACCAGACGATGCGCATAGACGCGCAGGCTGATCGGGCGGTTGGCGAAGGTCGCAGGCACGCTGTAGCGGTTACGATCGAAGTGGATCAGGCAGGTGGGGGAAACCCGTTTGGTGTGTTCAACGAATCCATCGAACGGCGCGGGAGCCGCCATCAAACTGGGGCGCTCCTCCGCCCAGACGGCGGCAATGCTGCGGTCTTTCTGTTCCGGGTGGCGCAGTTCGGACCACAAGGCGACGCACCGTGCTTCCAGCCAGATGTTGAGATCGTCCAGGCTGGCAAAGGCGGGCGCGCCCTGCCAGAGCCGATGCCGGGAATCCTGCACATTCTTCTCGATCTGGCCCTTCTCCCATCCCGATGCGGCATTGCAGAACTCGGCATCGAACACGTAGTGGTTGACCATGACCTGGAAGCGCTGATTGACGTCACGTTCCTTGCCCTTCTTGATCTTGTCGACGGCGGTCTTCATGTTGTCGTAGATGCCACGTCGGGGAACCCCGCCCAGCACGACAAAGGCATGGTTGTGGGCGTCGAACAGCATTTCGTGGGTTTGCAGCGGGTAGGCGCGCAGCAGGAAGGCGCGACTGTGCGAGAGCTTGAACTGGGCGACCTGCAATTTGGTGCGTTCGCCGCCGATGACCGCCCAGTCTTCGCTCCAGTCGAACTGGAAGGCGTCACCGGGGGCGAAGGTGAGCGGGACGAAGACGCCACGACCGGTGGTCTGGGCGGTTTCATGCTGCACCTGTCGCCAGCGCCGGGCAAAGGCGGCGATACGGTCATAGGAGCCGGTGTAGCCCAGCACGACCAGATCGGCATACATCTGACGCAAGCTGCGCCGCTGTTTGCGCCCGGTGTTGGCTGCACTCTTGAGCCAGTTCGCCAGCTTGTCGGCAAAGTCGTCGAGCTTGCTCGGGCTCTGACGGTCAGGATATTGCGGGTCGATGACCCCGTTGTTCAAATATTTGCGGATGGTGTTGCGGGATAGGCCGGTACGTCGGGCAATCTCCCGAATCGCCATGCCATCTCGCAGATGCCAACGCCTGATTACACTCAATAACGCCACGTCGATCACTCCTGTTTCTCCTGCTTCTTCCGAAGCAGATCAGTGTCTATACGTGGGTCATATTTGGATGCAAATTCCTATGTCAGGTGGGTCAGGTTTGGGTGCAATTCAACACCAAGCGCAGTACGAGCTCATCATGGGTGTCAATCCCAGCGACTCAAAAGGACCCGCCAACCCCGTCGATCAAGTGTCTTGGGACGATGCAATACTATATATCCATGCCCTTAGAACAGCGACTGGCGTGCCGATGCGGTTGCCATCGGAAGCGCAATGGGAATACGCCTGTCGCGCTGGTGGCCTTCATGAAAAATATTGTGGCGACGGCGACCCTGCTGGGCTGGCATGGACAGGAAGCAACGGCGGTAACTCGACGAGTCCGGTTGGCAAACTACGTGCAAATGCTTGG
>CAIXFP010000824.1 GCA_903918705.1 uncultured Pseudomonadota bacterium | reverse complement strand
GATCGGCGTCCGCTCCCAGCCCGGCAGGGCGCGTATCGCCCGGGTGGCCTCGATGCCGTCCAGCACCGGCATCTGGATGTCCATGAGCACCAGGTCGTAGCCGCCGGCGCGGGCCTTGGCCACCGCCGCGCCGCCATCCTCGGCGGTGGCCACGGCGAGGCCGACGTCCTGCAGGAGTTCTTGCGCCACTTCCCGGTTGATGGCGTTGTCCTCCACCAGCAGCAGGCGGGCGCGTCCCCGGCGCAAGGCCGCCTCGGCGTCCTCGCCGCCGCTCGCCGCAGCCGCCGGCGGGGCGCCCTGGCCTCGCCTCAGCCGCGCGGTGACCCAGAAGGTGCTGCCCCGCCCCGGCGTGCTTTCCGCCCCGGCCGTCCCGCCCATGAGTTCCGCCAGGCGGCGCGTGATGGCCAGGCCCAGGCCGGTGCCGCCGTGGCGGCGGGTGGTGGAGACGTCCGCCTGCGCGAAAGCGCGGAACAACCGGGCCAGGGTCTCGGGGGCGACGCCGCAGCCGCTGTCCCGCACTTCAAAGCGCAGCAACAGGGCATCGCTGGCCTCTTCCAGGAGCCGGACCGCCAGGGTGATGCCGCCCTGCTCGGTGAATTTGACCGCGTTGCCGGCGTAGTTGAGCAGGGCCTGGCGCAGCCGGGTGAGGTCGCCGCGCAGCCAGGCCGGCACCGCGCCGAGGTCCAGCGCCACCTCCAGGCCCTTGGCCCGCGCCGTGTCCTGGATCAGGGCGCGGACGTGATCGAGCAGGGCGGACAGGTCGAAATCCCGCTGCTCCAGTTCCAGATGGCCGGACTCGATCTTGGACAGGTCAAGGATGTCGTTGAGGATGGACAGGAGGTGCTGGGTGGCGCTGTCGATCTTGCCCAACCGCTCGGCCTGGTGCGCGGTGATGCCCGCGTCGCGGCGCAGCAGGTGGGTGAGGCCCAGGATGGCGTTCATCGGGGTGCGGATCTCGTGGCTCATGTTGGCCAGGAAGGCGCTCTTGGCGTGGTTGGCGGTTTCCGCCGCCTCCTTGGCTTCGGCTAATTGCCGGGTGCGTTCCGCCACCAGTTCCTCGAGATGGTGGCGGTGCTGTTCCAGTTCATTGGCCGTGCGTTTTTTCTCGCTGATGTCCTCCTTCACCGCGACATAGTGGGAGATGCGCCCGTCCGGCTGGCGCAGCGGCGTGATGATGGCGAATTCGGTGTAGTCGCTGCCGTCGCGGCGGCGGTTGCAGAACTCGCCTTTCCAGGGCAGCCCCTGGGTAACGCACCGCCACAGGTCGACATAGATTTCTTGCGGCGTCTTGCCGGACTGCAGGATGCGCGGGTTCTTGCCCATGACTTCCCGGCGGTCGTAGCCGGTGTTGCGCTCGAAGGCTTCGTTCACATATTCGATGTTGCCCTCCAGGTCGGTGATGACAATGCTTTCCGTGCTCTGTTCCACGGCCAGGGAAAGCTTGCGTAGCAGCACCTCGGATTGCTTTTGCCCGGTGATGTCGCGCGAGATGCCGAAGATGCCGAAGATCGTGCCGTCCTGGTCACGCAAGGGCCCCTTGGTGGTCAGCAGGGTGCGCATACCCTCGCTGAAGCTCAGGGACTCCTCGACGGAAAGCGTCGTGCCGCCGGCGAGCACCCGCTCCCCGTCAGTCCGCAAGCGTTGCACCTGCTCCGGCGGGAACAGCACGGATTCGTCCTGGCCGAGGACTTCGCCGGCAGTTTTCCCGGAAAAGCGCTCGGCGGCCCGGTTGAACAGGATGAAGCGGCTCTCCAGGTCGAGGGCGAAGATGGCGTCTTCGGAACCGTCGGCGATGGCGGAGAGGAGTTTCAGGGCGCGCAGGCGTTCGTCCTGAGCCGCCCGGGCGCGCTCCACCTGAACCAGGTGCTCGCGCTGGCGCAGCACCACCAGGCCGATGCCGGCCATGCACAGGGCCAGGACGCCGACCAGGCCGAACCAGATGGCGTCCCGCAGGGCATCGCCAAACATTTCCGCCTGGTCCAGCTTGGCCATCAGGATCCAGTCGGTCCCGGCGATGGCGCGCGCCACACCCACCACCGCCACGCCGCGGTAATCGACGCCTTTCAGCACTTCCACCGGGAGGGCGCCGGGGCGCAGGGCCGGGGCGGCCAGGAGTTCGTGGCGGGCCAGGGGCACCCGGAAATTCAGGGCGGTGTTCTTGCGATGGCGCAATTCGTTGAGGAACAGGGCCTGGTCGCCATCGCGCCGGAACAGCAGCGTCTCGCCGCTGGCGCTGGGGGTGGGCCAGATCTGCAGGATGGGATAGAGCCAGTCCTGGGGGTCGACGTGGAGGACGATGCAGGGATAAGGGGCGGGCGCGGTGACGAGGGGGGCGACAAAATCCAGCCGGACATGGCCGGCCACTCCGACATAGGGGCCGGCGCGCCAGACCTTGCCGTCGCGCCGCGCCCGCGCCACGGCCGCCAACAGCGCCGGCGCCAGAATTCGGGCGCTGCCGGCGGTTCCCCAGACGCGGCGACCATCCGGGTCGAGCAGCAGCGTGGCGCTTATACCATGCAGTTCGCGCAGATGTTCCAAACCCTGGCGCAGGCGCGCGCCAGCCGCGGCTTCGCCTTGCTTGTGCCAGAGGCGGTACTGCTCGACCTGGAAGAAGCTGGTGCGCACGAAATCGGCATTGCTGCGGCGTTCCTCGAGCCAGTCGGCAATTTGCCGCGCCTTGAGATCGGCGATGGCCCGCAGGCGGGCGACCTCTTTTTCCTCCTGGTGGCGAACCGTGTAGACGATGCCGATCATCGTCACCGCGATGATCAATCCGGCCAGCAGGGCGAAGGCGAGGCCGTAATAGCCGCGCGGTTGCGGCCTCCCGGCGCTGCTGAAGCGGCGCAGCACCAGGAAGAGCATGAAGGCGGTGACGGCGACGAACAACCAGCCCTTCAGGATGCTGGCCAGCAGGATCTTGGCGGGGTCGTCGAACAGCCAGCCCACCACCCGGTCGGACAGGAGGATCCAGGCCGCCGCCAGCGCGGCATATGCCAGGACGATGGCGAGGATGCCGTCGCGGCTGCCGCGATCTTGGGAGTTCATCTCAGGCACTGTCGCGATGCTGTTCGGCGATGGCCACGAATTCGTCGAAATCCGCCAGAAAGGCGTCCGCCATGTCCGGATCGAACTGGCGGCCGCGGCCCGCGGCGATGATGTCCCGGGCCTGGGCGTAGGGCATGGGCGGTTTGTAGACGCGGGGCGAGGTCAGTGCGTCGAACACGTCGGCCACGGCCATGAGCCGCGCCGAAACGGGTATGGCATCGCCCGCCAGGCCGTCCGGATAGCCGCCGCCGTCCCAGCGTTCGTGGTGCCAGTGGGCGATTTCCTTGGCCAGGACCAGGAAATCCACCGTCTTCTCGGCATCCCGCTCGGCCTGCGCCAGGGCCTCGGAACCGAGCCGGGCATGGGTTTTCATGATGGCGAACTCCTCCGGCGTGAGCTTGCCCGGCTTCAACAGGATGTGGTCGGGTATGCCCACCTTGCCGATGTCGTGCAGCGGCGCCGACCTGGCCAGGAGGTCCACAGTCGGGGCGTCGAGGACGCCGGCGAAGCGCGGATGCCCGCCCAGGCGCTGGGCCAGGCCGCGCACATAGCTCTTGGTGCGGCGCAGGTGGTTGCCGGTTTCCGGGTCGCGCGTCTCTGCCAGCCGCGCCAGGGCGTGGATGCTGACTTCCTGCACCAGCAGATTGTCGCCCATGCGCTGGCCGATCTCCGCTTCCAGCCAGGCGTTCTGGCCGGCCAGACGGTCGCGCGCCCGCTTCAGCTCGATCTGGGTGCGCACCCGCGCCAGGACGATGGCCGGCGCGATGGGCTTGGTGAGGTAATCCGCCGCCCCCAGCGCCAGGCCGCGCAGTTCCGCTTCGACGCTGTCCATGGCGGTGACGAAGACGATGGGGATGTCGCGGGTGGCGGCGTCGCCGCGCAGGCGGGCGAACACTTCGTGCCCGTCCATGCCGGGCATCATCACGTCGAGCAGGATCAGGTCCGGATGCGGGCTTTCGGCGGCGATGCGCAGGGCCTTCTCCCCATGGGTGGCGGCGCGCACCCGGTAGTCGGGATGCAGCAAGTCACTCAGCACCGAGATATTTTCCGGAGAGTCGTCGACGATCAGGATGGTGGACAGGTGGCTGCCCGGCATGAGATTCCTCAAATTATGTTGACCGATGCGGCCGTTCCGGCAGGACCGCGCCTTCGCTGTCTTTCCGGATTATCGGCCGGCGCGGGGCTTTCTTGAGGACAGGGTGGGCGGTGCTAATATAGCTACGTTTTCGTATATACGGAGCACCGCCATGACCGCCAGCGCCAAATTGTTCATGACCGGCCACAGCCAGGCCGTGCGCCTGCCCAAGGAATTCCGCATGCCCGGCGATACGGTGTGGATCCGGCGGAACGAAGCCACCGGGGAGGTGATTTTGACGCCGGTGCATCCGGCCAGTCGCAAGGAGCGCCTGGATGAACTGTTCCGGCTGCTGGACGCAACCACGGTGCCGGAGGACTTCATGGCAGAACGCGACAACGAGCCCGGCAAATTCAGGGACATCTTCTGATGCCGCGCTACCTCCTGGACACCGACATCTGCAGTTACGCCGTCAAACGCAAGATTCCCAGCCTGTTCGAGCGCATCAAGCTGGCCATGCTGGCCGACGAGGCCTGCATTTCGGTCATCACCCGCGGCGAACTGCTCTACGGTCTGGCCCTGGTACCCCAGGCCACGGCATTACGCAGCGCCATCCTTGCCTTCCTTGAAGAAATCCCCTGCCTGCCCTGGACCGCCAGGGCCGCCGACCAGTACGGACCGCTACGGGCACAGCAACGGCTGTCCGGCCGCCCCATCGGCTACATAGATACCCAGATCGCCACTCACGCCCTGGCGGAAGACCTGGTCCTGGTGACCAACAATATCCGCCACTACCAGCAGATACCCGGTCTGGTCCTGGAAAACTGGGCGGAGTAAACCCATGGCCGCCAGCGCCCTCTCCCTGCTCAACGACGTCTTCGGCTACCCGGAATTCCGCGGCCACCAGGCGGCCATCATCAACCACGTGGTGGGCGGCGGCGATGCCCTGGCCCTGATGCCCACCGGCGGCGGCAAGTCCCTCTGTTACCAGATTCCGTCCCTGCTGCGGCCTGGCGTGGGCGTGGTGGTGTCGCCCCTCATCGCCCTGATGCACGACCAGGTGGCGGCCCTCACCGAACTGGGCATCCGCGCCGCCTACCTGAACTCCTCCTTGAGCATGGACCAGGCCAACGCCGCCGAGCGCACCCTGCTCTCCGGCGGCTACGACCTCATCTACGTGGCGCCGGAACGCCTGTTGATGCCGCGCTTCCTCAACCTGCTGGAGCGGCTCCGGGAGAAGCCCGGCATCGCCCTGTTCGCCATCGACGAAGCCCATTGCGTATCGCAATGGGGCCACGACTTCCGCCCGGAATACATCCAGCTTTCCATCCTGTCGGAGCGCTTCCCCGGCATCCCTCGCATCGCCCTCACCGCCACGGCGGATGCCGAGACCCGCGCCGAGATCGTGGCGAAGCTGTCCCTGGAAACGGCGCGCACCTTCGTCTCCAGCTTCGACCGCCCCAACATCCGCTACCGCATCGTCGACAAGAACAACGCCCGCGCCCAGTTGCTGGAATTCATCCGCGACGGCCATCAGGGCGAGGCCGGCATCGTCTACTGCCTGTCGCGCAAGAAGGTGGAGGAGACCGCGGAGTACCTGAACGCCCACGGCATCTCCGCCCTGCCCTACCACGCCGGCATGGACCCGATCACCCGGCGCCGCCACCAGGACCGTTTCCTGCGCGAGGACGGCATCGTCATGACCGCCACCATCGCCTTCGGCATGGGCATCGACAAGCCGGACGTGCGCTTCGTCGCCCACCTGGACTTGCCCAAGAGCATCGAGGGCTACTACCAGGAGACCGGCCGCGCCGGGCGCGACGGCGACGCAGCCGACGCCTGGATGGCCTACGGCCTCAACGACGCGGTGCAGCAGCGGCGCATGATCGAGGAAGGCGAGGCGGACCTGGCCTTCAAGCGCCTGGCCCACGCCCGTTTGGACGAATTGCTGGCCCTGTGCGAATCCGCCACCTGCCGCCGGCAGCGCCTGCTCGCCCACTTCGGCGAGGACAGCCCGCCTTGCGGCAACTGCGACCTGTGCCTGGACCCGCCGCAGACCTGGGACGGCACCGATGCCGCCCGACGCGCCCTGTCCTGCGTCTATCGCACCGAACAGCGCTTCGGCGCAGGCCATGTCATCGAGGTGCTGTTGGGCCACGACAATGAACGCATCCGCCAGTGGCGCCACGACAAGCTCACCACTTACGGCATCGGCAAGGATTTATCGGAAAAGGAATGGCGCGCCGTATTCCGGCAACTGGTGGCCCTGGGGTTCCTGGAGGTGGACGTGGGCGGCTTCGGCGCCCTGAAACTCTCCCCCGCCGCCCGGCCCCTGCTCAAGGGGGAGACGACGCTCACCCTGCGCCGCCACGTGGAAAGGAAGACAGTCAAGGAAGCCCGCCGCGCCGGGGTCACCGCGGCGCTGGACGGCGTCGGCCAGCAACTGTTCGAGCGCCTGCGCGCCTGGCGTTTCGAGACCGCCAAAGCCCATGGCGTGCCCGCCTACGTCATCTTCCACGATGCGACCCTGGCCGGCATCGCCGCCGCCTGCCCGCGCGACCTGGCCGCCCTGGCCCGCATACCCGGCCTGGGGGCGAAGAAACTGGAGCATTACGGCACGGCCATCCTGGATCTGTGCGGCGCCCACGCGGAGGAACACGGCCTGGCGAAACCGGTGACCGTGGCGCAGCCCACGCCGGCCCCGGTCGCATCCGCCCAGCCGAGCCTCAACGACACCGCCGGTGTCACCCTGACCCTGCTGGATAGCGGACTGTCCGTCCCGGAAATCGCCGCCCAGCGCGGCCTGAAGGAAACCACCATCTGGAACCACTGTTCCGAAGCCATCGCCCAGGGCCTGCTGGACCCCCAGGACGTGATTCCCCTGGACTTCGACGAAATCGAACCTTTGCTCGCCGCCATCCGGGAACAGGCCGACACCGGCGAGATGCGCCTGAAACCGGTGTTCGAACGGTTCGAGGGGAAGTACGACTACGGCTTGCTGAGGTGTGTGGCAGCGTTGCTGTGAGGGTGTCGGGTTAGCCTGGATTTGTCGGGTTACGCGATAAAGCCGCTAGCCAAGGTGGCTCGCATCGGCCAGATGCCGGCGCTGCCGGTCCTGGATCGCCTGAGACTCCCAAGCCTGGACCGGCAACCCTGCCTGGAGCGTGGTCAGGAACACATCGCCGGCATGCCTGCTTGCTTCGTCGCGGCCGGGTAAGGCCAAGGCAACTCTGATGCGGTCTTCGCCGTCTGCCAAAGCGTGGAGCAATGTGTTCGCCAAATGGATCGCATCGGTCGTCCACAACATCAAATGCGGAAAACGCGGCTGACTGCGGCGACACTCCACGGCGCCGTTGAGCAAAGCGCGGCGTGCCCAACGACCCACCTCCTGGATGGGAATGGCCGCGCATTGTGGCATCCAGGTCGCAACAATGGCCCCGGAATCGCTCTTCCCGACGTCGTGCGACACTACACTGCCGCGTCATGCCCAACCTCTTCAGGAAGCCCCCATGAAACACGCTCTCGCCCTCGTCCTTGCCACCTTCGCCATCCTCGCCGCTCCCGCCCATGCCGGCCCGGTGGGCGATATCAAGACGACTCTCACCACCACTCGAACCCAGACCATGGCCATGCTTAGCGAGGACGACAAGACGGTGCTGGAAATGCGCTACGAAGATGCCCTGATCTCCAGCAAGGCTCTGGACGCCCAGCTCGCCGCCGCCCTGAAGAACGACGCCTTGCGCGCCGCCCGGCCGACCCTGGCACAGTTCAAGGCGGTCTGGGACATCTTCAAGAAGACCCGCGACGAGGACATCGTCCCCGCCCTGATGGCCGGTTCCCGCCTGAAGGCCAAAGCCATGGCCCTGACCATCCAGGCGCCGCACTTCAAGAAGATGAACGAACTGCTCGATTCGCTGCCGCAATAGATCGG
>CAIXFP010000823.1 GCA_903918705.1 uncultured Pseudomonadota bacterium | reverse complement strand
CTTGCTTTCGACACTGGCCGTGTTGTTCGGCGGTCGCATCGCCGAAGAACTGTTCATGAACCAGATGACCACCGGCGCCTCCAACGACTTCCAGCGCGCCACTGACCTGGCCCGGCGCATGGTCACCCAGTGGGGCATGTCCGACGCCATGGGGCCCATGGTCTACGGAGAGGAGGAGGGCGAAGTCTTTCTTGGCCGTTCCGTGACCACCCACAAGAGCGTGTCCGAGGAAACCTTGCGTCACGTGGATGCCGAAGTGCGCCGCATCATCGACGAGCAATATGCCCTGGCCCGCAAGATACTGGAAGAGAATCGCGACAAGGTGGAAGCCATGACTGCTGCCTTGCTGCAATGGGAAACCATCGATGCCGAGCAGATCGACGACATCATGGCCGGCCACGAGCCGCGCCCGCCGAAACCGGTGGCGCCACCCGCCACCACCAGCAACGGTGGCAGTGGCCCCAGCGCCCCGGCGCCCACCACCACACCGGCCGCCAACGGCGGTATGGAATAAGCGCGGTTCCGCTTTGGGCTCAAACTGGCGTTGGCACCGACCGATCATCGAGCCACGGATGAATTTCTGCCGTTCCTGAGCCGAGACGGGGGTTCTGCCCTATCCCCCTCTATCTCGGCCAGTACCCCATCATGGCCGCAGGCGTTGTCACCCCGCACCTGGGGCGGGCGCGCCTCGGGCGCGCGCCGCTTCGCGATCTTGCTGACCAGAGACCCAACCCGTGCCATGCTTAAGCTTTCGCCCGAGCACGGGCTGCACACCGGGAGTCTTTAATGGCAACGCGCAAATGGGTTTATGCCTTCAGCGAAGGCGACGGCAAGAACAAGCATCTGTTGGGCGGCAAGGGGGCGAATCTGTGCGAGATGACCCAGATCGGCCTCAACGTGCCGCCGGGCTTCGTGATCACCACCGAGGCCTGCCTGGCCTATCTCGACGATCCGCAACACGAACTGTCGGCGGGCGTGATGGACGAGACCCGGGTGCAGTTGGCCCGGGTGGAGGCCGCCAGCGGCAAGGTGTTCGGCGGCCGCGACAATCCACTGCTGGTTTCCGTGCGCTCCGGCTCCGCCATGTCCATGCCAGGCATGATGGACACCATCCTCAACCTGGGCCTCAACGCCGAGACCCTGCAGGGCCTGATCGCCCAGACCGGCAACGAGCGCTTCGCCCATGACGCCTACCGCCGCTTCATCCAGTTGTTCGGCAAGGTGGCCCTGGGGGTGCCGGAAGACCTGTTCGACACCGAATTCAACGCGGTGAAGGCCAAGGCCGGGGTGAAGCACGACGTCGGCCTCTCCGCCCGCGACCTGGCGGAAATCAGCGAACGCTTCCTCGAGGTGGTGCAGAAGCACACCGGCACCCCCTTCCCTACGGACCCCTATGAGCAACTGGAGATCGCCATCAAGGCGGTGTTCAACTCCTGGGGCGGCAAGCGGGCCGTCGATTACCGGCGCGAGTTCAAGATCACCCCGGCCATGGCGAATGGCACCGCAGTGAACGTGGTGGCCATGGTGTTCGGCAACATGGGCGACGCAGGGGAGAACTACAGCGCCACCGGCGTGGGCTTCACCCGGGACCCGGGCACCGGCGAGAACGTGATGTTTGGCGAATACCTGGTGAACGCCCAGGGCGAGGACGTGGTGGCCGGCATCCGCACGCCCAAGCCGGTGGCGGAACTGGAACACGAGATGCCGGACCTGTACCGGCAGCTGGTGGACCTGCGCAATGCCCTGGAAGGCCATTACCAGGAGGTGCAGGACTACGAGTACACCATCGAGAAAGGCGTGCTTTACTGCCTGCAGACCCGCAACGGCAAGATGAACGCCACCGCCCTGGTGCGCACCTCGGTGGAAATGGTGCAGGACGGCCTCATCGACAAGACCCAGGCCCTCATGCGCATCCAGCCGGAGATGCTGGAACAGCTTCTATTCCCCCGCCTCGACCCGAAAGCCGGGGCCCGCGCGGTGGCGAAAGGCCTGCCCGCCTCGCCGGGTGCGGCTTCCGGCATCGCCGTGTTCGACGCCGACCGCGCCGAGAAGCTGGGTCGCGCCGGCGAGAAAATCATCCTGGTGCGGGAAGAAACCAAGCCGGAAGACATCCATGGCTTCTTCGCCTCGCAAGGCATCCTGACCTCCCGCGGCGGCAAGACCAGCCACGCGGCAGTGGTGGCGCGCGGCATGGGGAAACCTTGTGTCGCCGGCGCCGAGGGCATCCACGTGGACGTGCACACGCGCCAAGCCATCGTCGGCGACAAGGCCTTCGGCGAAGGCACTGTGATCACCATCGACGGCACCACCGGCAACGTCTACCTGGGCTATGTGCCCATGATCGAGGCGGACTTCTCGCCGGAACTGGGCACCCTGTTGTCCTGGGCCGACGACGTGGCCAAGCTGAAAGTGATGGCCAATGCCGACACGCCGGTTGACGCCGAGCGGGCGCTCAGGTTCGGGGCCATGGGCATCGGCCTGTGCCGCACCGAACGCATGTTCAACGCCGTCGAACGCCTGCCCATCGTCGTCGAAATGATCGTGGCCGACACGATCGGCGACCGCCAGGTGGCCCTCAACAAATTGCTGCCGATCCAGCGCGACGACTTCATCGGCATCTTCCGGGTGATGGCGCCGCGGCCGGTGACCATCCGCCTGCTCGACCCGCCCATCCACGAATTCCTGCCCAGCGCCGACCAGTTGGTGGAAGAACTCGACCAATTGAAGCATTTACGCGACACCTTGCGCGGCATGCAGGTGCTCTCCGACGCGGTGGACTTCATGTACCGCACCCGCGACGTGCATCCCCGCGTGGCCCTGCCGGCAGACCCGGTGCTGGTGGACGAGGCGATCACCAAGAAGGAGGCCATGCTGAAGAAGGTGCGCGCCCTGTTCGAGGTGAACCCCATGCTGGGCCACCGCGGCGTGCGCCTGGGGCTGACCTACCCGGAGATCTATTCCATGCAGATCCGCGCCATCCTGGAGGCCGCCGCCGAGTGCCGCAAGGCCGGCATCGAGGTGCACCCGGAGATCATGGTGCCCCAGGTGTGCACCGCCCAGGAGCTCAAGCAGGTGAAGGTGTGGGTGGAAGGCATCCGCGCCGACATCGAGGCCAGCCACGGCGTGAAGCTGGATTTCAAGTTCGGCTCCATGCTGGAAGTGGTGCGCGCCTGCATGCGGGCGGAGAGCCTGGCGGAGGAGGCGGAATTCTTCTCCTTCGGCACCAACGACCTGACCCAGGCCGCCTTCTCCTTCTCCCGGGAGGACGCGGAGAACAAGTTCCTGCCCATGTACAACCAGCACAAGATCCTCCAGGACAACCCCTTCGAGGTGCTCGACGTGAAGGGAGTGGGCAAGCTGATGAAGCTGGCGGTGGACTGGGGCCGCGGCGCCCGCCCGGACATGAAGGTGGGCATCTGCGGCGAGCACGGCGGCCACCCGGCCTCCATCCGTTTCTGCCACGAGGTGGGGCTGACCTACGTCTCCTGTTCCGGACCGCGGGTGCCGGTGGCGCGGCTGGCGGCGGCCCAGGCGGCGATCCTGGGGGGAGGGAAGTAGTCCGGGTAGCAAATACCCCATGTCATGCATCGCTTGTGCCATGGACTACCCAGGGAGATGCGTCCATCTCCTTGATTTCTCACTCGCCACACCTGGCATGAAGCCTGCTGTACCACTCTTGCTCCCCCGCTTCGGCGGACCTGGTGACGGGTAGGGCGTCCCCGTTCGAAGCCCCACGCCACGACGCTCAAGCCCCTCAAGCCGCAAGTCGCGTTGCTGGCAGGGCTTGCGCGTTACGCAGCGCGCAACACGTGGAGCACTGATCATGGCAAGTCGGTGATGGCCCTGATCGAAAAGCAATACCGAAAAAGAGACTTCAAGCTTCTGCACGCTGACTTGGAGGCCAAGGGTGGCCGGCCGGGCAAGATCTGTCGGACCTGACCGCGGCATTTGCGCGGATACCGGTGCGGGCGTTGCCTGCGCCGGCCGCTGTTTCGTCTTTTTCGTTTCCCGGAGAACTGTGCTGACGACCCGCAAAAAAACCGGTACTTCGTGCGCGTTGGCTGCGGAGCCCGAGGCGGGTTACATGGAGGTTTGCGGATTGTAGGCGGGGGAGGCGCCTGTGCAGTCGCCACCGCCAAACGCGCTTCCATCCTCCCGAAGAGGGGGTGTTACATCACACCATCTCCGCCGTCATCGCCGCCTTGATAACGGTTTGCGGCGAGCTGCCGCGCACTCGGTTGGTCAGCCAGATCACGCCCCCCTTCTTGATGCTCAAACCGCGGGTCTCGCCGAACAGCAGCAGGCTGGCCGCTTCCCCCAGGGTCGGCTGGTGGCCCACCACCAGCACCGCGCCGCTGGCGTCGGGCCAGCCCGCCGCCGCCAGCAGATGGGCGGCGTCCGCCCCGGGGGCCAGATTGGCTTCCACGTCGTAGGTCCGCCCCAGGGCACCGGCGGTTTCCCGGGTGCGCTGGGCGGGGCTCACCAGGATGCGGGTGTGTTTCGGCAGGTGGCCCAG
>CAIXFP010000822.1 GCA_903918705.1 uncultured Pseudomonadota bacterium | reverse complement strand
GCCTTCCTTGCCGCAGGTGCCCACCCCCGGATCCAGCTTCATGTCGTTGCCGATCATGGACACCCGGGTGAGCACATCGGGGCCGTTGCCGATGAGGCTGGCCCCCTTCACCGGGCGGGTGATGCGGCCGTCCTCGATGAGGTAGGCCTCGGCCGCGGAGAACACGAACTTGCCGCTGGTGATGTCCACCTGGCCGCCGCCGAAGTTGACGGCGTAGAGGCCCCTCGATACCGAGGCGATGATCTCCGCCGGGTCCTTGTCGCCGGCCAGCATGCAGGTATTGGTCATGCGCGGCATGGGCAGGTGGGCGAAGGACTCGCGCCGGGCGTTGCCGGTGGGCGCCATGCCCATCAGGCGCGCGTTCATGGCGTCCTGCATGTAGCCCTTGAGGATGCCGTTTTCTATCAGCACCGTGCGTTGGGTCGGGGTGCCCTCGTCGTCCACGTTGAGGGAACCGCGCCGGTCGGCGAGGGTGCCGTCATCCACCACGGTGACGCCGTCCGCCGCCACCCGCTCGCCGATGCGGCCGGAGAAGGCGGAGGAGCCCTTGCGGTTGAAGTCGCCTTCCAGGCCGTGGCCGATGGCTTCATGCAGCAGGATGCCGGGCCAGCCGGAGCCCAATACCACGGTCATGTTGCCGGCCGGGGCGGGGATCGCGTCCAGATTGGTCAGGGCCTGGGCCACCGCCAGTTGCGCGTACTCACGCAACTGGTCGTCGCTGAAGTGGGCGTAGTTGAAGCGTCCGCCGCCGCCGGCGGAGCCCTGCTCGCGGCGCCCGCCGTCCTCGACGATGACCTGCAGCGAAGCCCGCACCAGGGGCCGCACGTCCGCCGCCAGGCGGCCGTCCAGGCGCGCCACCAGGATCACTTCGTATTCCCCGGCAAGGCTGGCCATGACCTGGGACACCCGCGGGTCGAGCTCGCGGGCGTAGTTTTCCAGGCGATGCAGCAGGGCCACCTTCTCCGCTTCGGTCAACGAGGCCAACGGGTCGATGGGCGCGTACAGGGCGTGCCCCCGCACCCGCGCCTCCACCCGGCGCGCGTCGGAGCGGCCGGCGGCGGCGATGGCGCGCACGGTGAGGGCCGCTTCCTTGATGGAGTGGAAACTGATGTCGTCGGAATAGGCGAAGGCGGTGCGGTCGCCGGTCACCGCGCGCACGCCCACGCCCTGGTCGATGTTGAAGCTGCCCGACTTGACCTGGCCTTCTTCCAGGCTCCAGGCCTCGGAACGGGAATACTGGAAATACAGGTCGGCGTCGTCGACGCGATGGGCGCCAAGCAGGCCGAACACCTGGTCAAACTGCGGCAGCACCAGATCGTTGGGCAGCAGCAGGGTGGATTCGGCGGTGGAGAAGTGGAACAGGTTGCTGTCGACGGCGTTCATTGAGTTCAATTTTGAATGTTGGGTTTTGAATGGCGAATTAGCGATCACCGGCTTTCACGACTTCCACCTTTATACCCTTGCGACACTCCAGTGTACGGTGTTCCAACGCGGGCAGACTGCCGCGCAGGCCGGCCTGGTAGGCCGGGTTGATGCCGGCGATGACCACCCCGGAGCCGCGCGGCAGGCGGTCGAGGACGTTGCCCCAGGGATCGACGATCATGCTGTCGCCGTGGGTTTCGCGCCCTGACAGGTGGTAGCCGCCCTGGGCCGGGGCGATGACATAGGCCAGGTTTTCGATGGCGCGGGCGCGGATCAGCGTCTCGAAATGAGCCTTGCCGGTGGTGGCGGTGAAGGCGGCGGGCACCACGATGAGGTCGACATCGCCCATGGCCCGGTACAACTCGGGGAAGCGCAGGTCGTAGCAGATGGATAGCCCCAGGCGGCCGAAGGGGGTGTCCACCACCACCACGGTGTCGCCCGGTTCGATGGTGGTTTCCTCGCGGTAATGTTCGTTGCCCAGGTCCAGGCCGAACAGATGGATCTTGTCGTAGCGCGCCGCCAGTTTGCCCTTGTCGTCGTAGACCAGGCAGGTGTTGCGCACCTTGTCCGGGTTGGCGCAGGCCAGGGGAATGGAGCCGCCCACCAGCCAGATGCCGTACTTCTTCGCCTGGGCGGCAAGGAAGCGCTGCATTGGCCCCTTGCCCTCGTGTTCGCGCACCTTGATCTTGTCGGTGTCCTTGAGGCCCATGATGGAGAAGTTCTCGGGCAGGGCCACCAGTTTGGCTCCGGCCGTCACCGCCATGCCGATGAGGCGCTCGGCCTCCGCCAGGTTGGCCGCCACGTTGGGGCCGGAAGCCATCTGGATGGCCGCCATACGGGTGATGCCCGTCGTCTCCTTCGCGGGACTGGGGGCGGCTCGTGATTTGGTCTTGGCGAAGCTGGAGGGTTTGGCGCGGGTCACTGGTGCATCCTTGCGGCGGGGTGATGAGTGCAGGTCTGGCTTGAGGGTACACAAGGACTTCATCGCGCCGCAATAGCCATGACGGCCGCGGCCAGGGCAAATTTGTTCCGGCCTCGGCGGCCATTCCATGGCTTGGCGTCAGCGCACATTTGCCGTGCCGGCCGCGGCGGCGCCGGGTCCATCTTGTATCATCCTGGCAACCGCGGTTGCCAGGATGGAATGGGGCCTCAACCCGGACTGTTCCTGCGTTAACGATGACCGGTGGGTGAGTCATCGTCGGTTTCAATTGCCGGATTTAGGATCATGAAACGCATGTTTGCCTGTCTAACCCGGGGTGCCGCGCGTGGCGGCCAGTGTCGGCGGGCGGTCCGCCCGGGGAGGCCACGGGGTCGTTGATGACGCGGCCTCGCGGCCGTCGCTCATCCCACATCCATTTCGCACTTCAGGAGCTTACATGGCGCCCCCTTCAGCCTCTCCCATCCAGGTCATCGACCGCATGGCCGCCCTCCTCGACGTCCTGGCCGTGGCCCGGGACGGCGCCTCCCTCAAGATCCTCGCGGCGGAAACCGGTTTGCACTCGTCCACCGCCTTCCGCATCCTGGCTTCCCTGAGCCAGCACGGCTTCGTGGCGCGCGACGCGGCCGGCCTCTACCTGCTGGGGCCGCATTTCCTGCAACTGGCGGCCAAGGTGCGCACCGGCCTGGACCTGCGCGCCCTGGCGCGGCCGGAGATGGAAGCCCTGTGCGGCCTGGTGGGCGAGTCGGTGAACCTCACCGAGCGTCAGGGCGACGAGGTGGTCTACGTGGAGCGGGTCGCGCCCAAACGCATGATGCGGGTGGAACAGGTCATAGGCAGCCGCGCGCCCCTCCACGTCACCGCCGTGGGCAAGCTGATGCTGGGCGAGGCGGGGGCCGCCGCCACCCGCGACTACGCCCACCGCACCCGTTTGCCCGCCTACACGGCCAATACCCGCCACGCGGTAGCCGCACTGCTCCAGGACATCGCCGCCAGCCAGGCGCGCGGCTATGCCCTCGACGACGAGGAGGCGGAACTGGGGGTGGGCTGCATCGGCGCCCTGGTGCGCGACGCCACGGGCACTGCGGTGGCCGGCCTGTCGGTGTCGGCGCCCATGGAGCGGCGCCGGCTGGAGTGGGCGGCGCTGGTGCGGGACGCGGCGGAGCGCATCTCCGCGAAGCTGGGCCACGCCGGGTAGGAGGCCCGCCCCGGGCCGATCGTGGCACGAAAGCGGCGCGGCCCGGGACGGGCCTCCTACGGCGCACGGGTCTGCCGCTTCAGCTTGGTGATGACCGGATCACCCCAGGTGCCGGTGACGCCATAGTCGAAGGTGACGGCCTCGCCGATGGGGTTCTTCAGTAGCTTGTTGGCGATCAGGGTGCCCAGGCCCACCACCGGGCCGCCGACGAGGGCGCCGGCCAGGGCCACGGTGTCTTCCAGGCGCGGCTGGATGGTGATGCGCAGATTCTGGGTCTCAACCATCAGGTTCACCACGCCGCTCATGTTCACCTTGGCGGCCGGGCCGGCCATTTTCAGCTCCCGGGTATAGGCGGAACCGCGGTCCAGGTGCAGGTCGCCGACGATTTCGTCGAAGGCGAAGCCGTCCGAAAACACGTCGCGGAAATCCAGGGCGACGCGCCGCGGCAGGGCCTGAAGGCTGAGGATGCCGAGCAGCTTGCCGACACCGGGCTTCACCTTGAGGAACTGGCCCTTCCCGAGTTCCACCGCCAGGTTGCCGCCCAGCCCGGACAGGCTGAAGTCCTCCGGGCCGCCAAGCCATTCGACGTTGCCGCCGACCTTGACCTCGCCGCCGCGCACATTGCCGGGATAGCCGAAACGGGCGAGCAGCTTGCCCAGGTCGGGTGAGGCCAGGCGCAACGTCATCTGGGTGGGCCGGCGCGGTTGGTCGGAGATCAGGCCCCTGGCTTCCAGGCGACCTTCCGGGAACGACAGGGTAGCCAGTTCGAGGCCATAGCCACCCTTGGCCGGGGACAGGCGCAGGTGCAATTCGCCCAGGTCGTGGCCCTGCCATTTGAATTCCCGCGCGTTGAGTTCCAGGGCCGCCAGAGTGGGAGGCGCCCTGGCCGGGTCTTCGCCGGTCAGCGTGTCGGTCGCCGCATCGGGTATGGCCATCTGCTTGAAATTGGCGATGACGCGGGTGCCGTTGGGCTCGGGCAGCGTGAGTACGTCACCGGTGAGCTCCCGCCCCGCCAGGGCCACTTTCCAGCCGCCCCCGGCCGGCCTGGCGCTGATCCGGGTATCGTGCAGCAGGCGGCCGGCCACCCTGATTTCGTTCAGGTTGAGGTTGATTTCATGCAGTTCCGGGCCGTCATTCCCGGTCTCGCCGAAATCGACCCGACGCCAGGCGTCGAGATCCAGGGTGCGCAGGGCGCCGCTGACGTTGATGCCGGCTTCCCTGGGGGCCGGCGCCTCGCCCTGGGCCAGGCGCACGCTGATCCAGGCCGGGCCGGACGCGGGCAGGTCGGCGCGGGCGGACAGGATGTTGCCGTAACGCAGCTTGAGCACGCTCTCGCGCAGATCGCCGGGGCTGCGCGTGACGATGAGGGGCACGGCCTGGCCGGCGGCTTTCCGGAACGGCGAGGGCAGGGCCAGGGCCAGGCCGGTCAGGTCCGAGGTGACCTGGATGTCGTGCTGCAGCCGGGACATGCGCACGTCGGCCTGCCAGTCGCTGCCGCCGCTGATCAGGTTCCCCAGGGCAACGGGCAGGTGCTGGCGCAGCGCCGCGGCGCTGGCGTGTCCGTTCAGGCGCGCATGCACCTGGCCGCCGCTCTGGCTGTCGAAGGCCAGCGCGGCGGGCAGGCCCAGCACCCGGGCCTTGATGTCACGGGCCTGCACGGTGTTGTCGGTGAAGCTGAAATGGCCGCCGACCTGTTCCAGGTCGGGAAGGTCGCCCCCCAGATCGATGCGGTTGTCGTCCAGGCTGAAGACGCCGCTCAGGGTGCTGTCCGTGATGTGGCGCAGGGGCAGGCGCAGGCTGAGGGCGAGATTGCCATTGCCGCCGGCCTGCATTTTTTCCGTGAAGCCGCCGGTATGCTGGTTCACCGGCGAGCGCCGGATGAAATTCAGGAAGTCCTGGGTCGGCCCATTGGCGCGGCCGTCGATCTGGAGCACTTCGTTGTAGCCGGACTGGAGGTCGGGGATGTCGGCCCGCACCGGACCGAGCCGGGCGCCCAGGATGCGGCCGCTGTCGGCGGTCAGGGTCATGCCCTTGTCGTGGAACACCAGCATGCCGTTGACGCCGTCGATGCGTGGCCAGCTTTCGGCGTAGTCGAGCAGGCCGTCCACCATTTTGATCGACACCTTGAATTCGCCGCCGCCCTTGTCGAACGGGAAGCGGGCCAGGTCGCCCTTGAGCACCAGGCGGGTGTCGTCGGAATGTCCGCCGATCACCCCGCGTTTCACCCACAGATAGGCGCTGTCGCCCACCACCCGGGGTAGATAACGGTATACCGCGGTGGCCTCGCCGTGGCCGAGGTGTGCCTTGATGTCCACTCTGGGTTTGGCCGCCACCGGCAGGTCGATGCTGCCCTCGGCATCGCCGATCAGATCGTTGTTCTGGAAATTGGCGGCGACGATCTTCATGTGGGTGGCCTGGGCATCGATCTTCCAGGACGCGCGGGCGTCGAGCTGCGTGAATTCGAGGGGATGCCGGAACACCCGGTCCATGGACAACACCATGTCGCGCCCGTTCAGTTCCGCCGTGCCGGAGGCCTGATCGGCCTCGATCCTGGCCGACAGGCCGGTGAAACCGGGCAGGGTTTCGTAGGCGTTCATGCCGGCGTCGCGCACCCGCAACTTGAGGCTGTAGTCGCTCGCGCCGCCCCAGTGTCCCGACACCGTCTCCACCAGGCCGCGCGGATTCAGGGCGGCGAGCAGGTCGTGGCCGCGGCGCGGCAGCGGCAGGGCGCCGGTCAGGGCGGTAAGGGCCTCCAGACGCAGGTTGTCGGCCCTGGCCGTGACCTTGCGAAAGCCGCCGCGGCCGTCCGGAACCAGGCCGATGCGCACCGAAGCCGGCTCCGAGGGGGTTTCTCCGGCCATGGCGAAGCGCAGTTGTTCCACGAAAAAGGTGTGCGCGGTGATCCGTCCCTTGCTGTCCAGGTCGCGCACCCAGCCGACGTGGCCGGACAGGGACTGGAAGGCCAGGTCCGGCAGCGGCTCGGCGCCGGCTACGTTGATGGCCACGTCCTCCAGCCGGGTATCGCCGGTGAGGGAGCGGATCTGGCCCCGCTCCAGGTCCATCCAGAAGCGCAGGGCGCCGCGGCCGCGCCGCACCGAGCGCTGGGCCCAGGGCACCCACTGGCCCCAGGTATCGAAGCGGGCGGCGTCGACCCGCGCATACAGGCGGCCGGACCAGGAGTCGGGTTCCCGTACCGAGCCACCAGCCAGATCGCCGCGCAGTTCGATGCGGCCGGCGGCGGCGGAGGGCAGGGCGATGCCACCGAAATGGTGGTGGCCGAAACGGTTGCGCACGTAGAGGCGCACCTGGTCGAGGCGAACTTCCGGCGCGCCCAGCTTCTGGTCCAGCCAGGTCAGGCGCGCATCCCGCACGATGATGCGCGGCTGCCGCAGCAGCCAATCGGGGAAGGGGTTGGGCGCGGAGGGCACGTTCACCGCGATGCCGGCCAGGTAGATCACCCCGGCGGGGTCGCGGCGCAGCGCCAGTTGCGGCTGTTCCAGGGTCAGGCTGGCCAGGCGTGGTTCCAGCAGCGCCAGCGACCACCAGGAGAGCACGGCCTCCACCCGCGGCAGATCGAGGGGTGTGCCGCGGTCGGCGGCGACGCGCAGGTCGCGCAGGGTAAGGCAGGGATTGATGCCCGACCAGCCCGCTTCCAGGCGCCCCAGGGTCACCGGCATGCCCAGGGCGCGGCTGGCGGCGGCTTCGACCGTGGGTTTGAAATGGTCGATGTTGGGCATCACCCAGAACTTGAACCCCAGCGCCGCCATGCAGACGACGATCACCCCCCCGGCCAGGGCATAAATGCCGTAATGGTAGAGGGGATGGAGAAGGGATTTCAGGCGCGGCGACATCGCTGGCACGGTACTAGGAGCGGGGGACTAGGGCAAGGTGGGAGGAGGCCGCCTGCTCCCGATGGCCCTGGTGCGTCACCCCGGCGCGGCGCTGGACGATTCAAGCGCCGTCAGCGCGGCGCAAGCTGGAATCAAGGTTCAACGACCTGGCTCCTGGCTTGCGACGGGGTGATTCTCGATGAACCCGTAGCCCGGAAGCAGCAAGGTGGAATCCGGGAATGCCGCCCTGAACCATCGGCAGGTAAGGTAGTGCGAAGAAGTCGGCGGTTTTGCGCACGCCGTATTCGTTGTCCAGGAGTCGCGCCACGGTTGCCGGCGTCAGGCGATAGTCAGCGGAGGCTTCCGCTAACAGCCATTTATCCAGCGCGCGCTTGCCCGGTTCGGCGCATGGCGGCACGGAGGATGTTCTGTCGTTTCTTGCGCCAAGCGCATCCCCATTGGGGAGTGATTTTTCGTCACATCAAGACCGGGCGAAGTCATGGGGGACCGCTCAGCCTTCGGCAAGCTCAGGGCGCGTGGTTCGCCAGTTCCGCGGCGATGGCCCCGGCGTCCAGGCCCTCGTATTCCTCGCGCCCGAACAGGTTGATCACCCCGGCCATCTCGCTCCAGCCGAAACCCGCGCTCCAGGCGGCCAGGGGCCGGCTACCCTGGGAGGCGCGCGCCAGCACGTGGAGGCCGCCGCCGGAGTAGACCAGGTTGTAGGGGGTGCCGGCGGCGTGCAGTTCGTCGAGGCGGAACCAGGACGCCTCGACATCCGCGAAGCGCTCGCACGCCAGGGGATAGGCGCGCGCGCCGCCGTTGTGGGCGAAGGCCGCATCCAGCAGCGGCAATGGCGCGTCCTGGACGAAACTCTGGAAATGCAGGTGATTCACCGAGGCATGGGCGCCGTAGCTGTTGTAGGCCAGGCAGAAGCCGGGAACGGCGGCGCCCGCCCGTTCGCACACGTCCCAGGCCCAGCCGTGCAGTTCCGGCGTCAGGTATTGCGGCAGTTGCCGCGCCGGTTCCGGCACCAGCAGGCCATGCAGGCGGGCGAAGGGGAATTTGTTGTAGAGCAGGCGCGCCGCCTTGCCCGCCAGTTCGCCTTCCCACAGCACTTCCCTGGCCAGGAAGGGCTTGTTGAAATGGAAGCCGGTGGGGTCGAAGGCACGCAGCAGGGTGTCGACGCTCGCGCCGCTCACGCGCGGCGGGCGCAGGGCACGGATGGGGTTGAAGGACAACAGCCAGGGACCGGCGCGGCGCTGCTCCACGGTCTGGATGCGGTCGAAGCCGATGGCCATGAGCTTGAGGAACACCATCAGGTCGTCGTCGGGTTCCGCGATCTTGCCGCCGCCGCGCAGGCTGGCGCCGATGGCCTCGGCCAGTTCCGCGTGGCGCCGCGCCAGGGGGGCGGCCAGGCGTTGCCAGAGCGCCGGGTCGTAGGCGGCGTTGGCCAGCACCAGGATGTAGACGCCGAGTCCGCGATGCTGTTCCAGCAGGGTGGCGAGGCCGGCGGCGAAGGCGTGTTCCAGGGCGGCGGGGGAAGCAAGAAGAGCAGGAAGGCGCGACATGGCGGGCGAACTCGTGGTGGGGCGAAGGGTAGTCGTAATGCGGGGCGGAAGATAACAGCGTAGCGGCCTCGTTTGTCCTGGATGGCATACTCGAATGCCACATAACCCGCCTTTTCCGCCAAACTTCCGGGCAGTCCAGCAGAGACGCTCAGGAAAGCAGCAATGAACAACAACGACGACATCCCGGAAACCCTAGAACGCCGCCCCGAGGCGCGGGCGTTCAAGTTGGAGGACTGGCTTGGGGAATTGCGCCAGGGACGGATGCGGATTCCTTCCTTTCAACGCGGCATCAAGTGGAAGCGGGAGGATGCAGCCAAGCTCTTCGACAGCCTGTACCGCGGCTTCCCCATCGGCACGCTGCTGTTCTGGGAGACTCGTGCCGAAGCGGGCGAGATCACGTTCGGCACGGTACGCATCACCGCGCCGGCGCGCAGCGATGCCCTCTGGGTGGTGGACGGACAACAACGCCTGGTTTCCCTGGCGCGGGTATTGCTGGCGCCGCACCCGGACCAGGATGACTTCGCCCTTTATTTCGATCTGGACCAAGCCCGTTTCCTGCCCCCTCCACCTGAGCGCGAAGCAGATCCCTCGCGCTGGCTGCCGATGACCGAGGTACTGGAATCGGAAAGGCTGATGCAGTGGGTTTTTGCCCATACTGCCGAAAACAAGGAGCGGCGCGAACGGGCTTTTACCCTGGGGCGGCGTATTCGGGAATACGACATTCCCGCCTATCTGGTGCGCACCGAACGCGAGGAAACCCTGCGCGAGGTGTTCGGCCGGATCAACTCCACCGGCAAGAAGCTGTTGCAATCCGAGGTGTTCGACGCCCTCCACGGTGCGCGGTCACCCAGTCGCCCCGCCACCATCCCGCAGATCGCCGCCGAGTTGGAGGAACTCGATTTCGGCCGGGTAGACGACAAACTGCTGTACCGCCTGCTGCGAGTGTTGCAGGGCGAGGATGTGAGCGAACGTGTGGGCGCGGGGCCGATGCGGCTCTCCGAGGCCGCGGCGGAGCAGGCCTACCGCCAGACCACGGAAACCGCGAAACGGGTCATCCAGTTTCTGATGCAGGGTGCCGGCATCCCGCGCTACGACCTGTTGCCTTACAAACAGCCGTTCGTGCTGCTGGGAAAATTCTTCCATTTCTATCCCAGTCCACAACCGCGTTCCCGCGAGTTGCTGGCGCGCTGGGTCTGGCGCGGCGCACTGAACGGCGCCCATCGCGGCGATACCGTGTCCACCCGCTCCAACCTGGAACGCATTCTCACGGGCGGCGAGGAGACTTCCGTGCAGCGTCTGCTGGAAATGGTAGAGCATCGGCCCGATGCCTTGCCGGACGTGGATCGCCCATTCAAGTTCAGCTTCGCCGCGAGTAAGTTGCAGGCGCTGGCGCTGATGGCTCTGGGGCCGCGGGATTTGGAAAGTGGCGAGCAAATCTACCTCGGCAATGGCTGGGGACTGGTCGGCGAAGACCTTCACATTTCCCTGCCTGCCGTCATTTCTGGCAGCCGCCCAGGTCTGGAGCAATCGGTCGCCAACCGGCTGATGCATCCGCCGCGCGCCAAGCTGCGGCGGATGCTGGAACAAGCCAACCTGGACATCCTGGCCACTCATGGCATCACGCAAGACGCACTCGAGGCTTTGCTCGCAAAGAACAGTGCTTCCTTCCTGAATCAACGCGCCGCCTTCCTGCACAACCACTTCCAGCGCTTCTTCGCCCGCCATGCCCGCTGGGACGAGAGCGATCGGCCCTCCCTGCAATCCCTGCTGATCGAAGAGGAAGGCTGAATGGCCAGCACCCTTCGCGTGTTCCTGCATGACACCCCGGTGGGCCTGCTCAGCCTGGATAGTCGCGACGGCAGCGCTTTCCGCCTGCTCGAATCCTACAAACAGGCCTATCCGCGCCCGGTATTGGGACAAGCTTTCCTGGACGACCTGGACCAGGTCAAGCACACCCGCAACCGCGTGCCTTCCTGGTTCTCCAACCTGCTGCCGGAAGGGCCATTGCGGGAACTGGTGGCGAAGCAGGCAGGTGTGCAACCCTCTCGGGAGTTCTTCCTTCTGCGCCACCTGGGCGAGGATATGCCCGGCGCGGTGCGCATCGTCGCCGACGCTGCGGCAGGCGAACCCGATGCAGAAGAGGCCGAGCAAGATGCTTTGGAACGCAAGGCGGCGCAAGACGCCTGGCATTTTTCCCTGGCCGGGGTGCAGCTCAAATTTTCCGCTCGCAAGTCGGACCGCGGCCTGACCATCCCGGTCAGCGGACGGGGGGGCGACTGGATAGCGAAACTTCCCGATGCCCGTTACCCCAAGGTGCCGGAAAACGAATACGCCACCTTGCTTTGGGCACAGCGGAGCGGGATTCAGGTACCGGAAGTGGAATTGGTGGAAACCGCGGCCATTTTCGGATTGCCGGCTTCTTATGGCAGCTTCGCGGAACAGTATGCCTTGGCCATCCGCCGCTTCGATCGGCCCACCCCGGAACAGCGGTTGCACATGGAGGATTTTGCGCAAATCCTCGGCCTCTATCCGGAGGAGAAATACGAGCGCTACAACTACGAAACCCTAGCCCGCCTGATCCTGGCCCTCACCGGGGAGCGCGGCCTGGACGAATTCATCCGCCGCCTGGCCTTCGTCATCGTCTCCGGAAATGGCGATGCCCATCACAAGAACTGGAGCCTGATCTACCCGGATGGCGTCCAGGCCGAGCTTTCCCCTGCCTACGATCTCGTTTCCACCCTTCAGTACCAGTCTGAGGACAGACTGGCCCTGAACCTGGGTGGCTCGAAACGCTGGGAAGACGTGAGCATGGCGGCATTCCGGCGCCTGGCGCGCAAGATCGGGGAAGACGAGAAGCACATGGAGGAACGGGTCGACGCGGCCCTGGACGCCGTCCTCGGTGCCTGGCGTGATTCGGGTCGCCACTTTGGTTTCGCCGCCCAGGCACGGGAACGCATGGAGGCGCACTTTGGTCGCATTCCCCTGATCCGCTCCCGCTTGCCCATCCTTGCCTGAACGGAGACACCCCATGCCCTACGACGAAGGCCTTGCCCAGCGCATCCGCGAAAGCCTGTCGGAGCAGCCCGGCATCACGGAGAAGAAGATGTTCGGCGGCCTGGCCTTCATGTGCCGGGGCAATATGGCCGTCGGCGTGCTGCATGACGCGCTGTTGGCGCGGGTGGGGCCCGCCGGCTACGCGCAGGCGTTGACGCGCCCCCACACGCGGGTGATGGATTTCACCGGCAAGCCCATGACGGGTTATGTGTGCGTCGATCCGGCGGGGACCGCCGATGACGCGGAATTGTCGGACTGGGTGGCGCGTTGCCTGGATTTCTGCCGCTCCTTGCCGGCGAAGTAGCCGGGCTCATTCCAGCCCGTAACGCTTGATCCGCCGCCACAACGAGACCCGGTCGATGCCGAGGATGTCGGAGGCCTGGTTGCGGTTGCCGCCGGTGTGCTCCAGCACCTGGGCGATGTAGGCGGCCTCGTTTTTTTCCAGGGTAGGCAGTTCGCTGCCCAGGGGGGCCGCGATGCGCACCGAGAGGCTGCGCAGGCTTTCCGGCAGGTAGGCCAGTTCCAGGCTGGCGCCCTGGGCCAGGGCGACGCCACGCTCGATCAGGTTGGCGAGCTCGCGCACGTTGCCGGGGTAGTCGTAGCGGTTGAGCAGGCGCAGGGCGTCCGGGGCGAGATCGGAGACCGGCTTGGCCATGGCCAGGGCGAATTTCTTCAGGAAGTAGAAGGCCAGCAGGGGGACGTCGTCGCGGCGGTCGCGCAGGGGCGGCAGGGCGAGATTGACGACGTTGAGGCGGAAGTAGAGATCGGCGCGGAAACTGTTGCCGCCGACGCTTTCCTGGAGATCCCGGTTGGTGGCGGCGATGAAGCGCACGTTCACCGCCACCGGGTCGGTGCCGCCCACCCGCAGCAACTCGCGCTCCTGCAGTACCCGCAACAGCTTGACCTGCATGGCCGGGGACATTTCCGTGATTTCGTCGAGGAACAGGGTGCCGCCCTCGGCGATCTCGATGAGGCCGCGCTTCTGCCGGTCGGCGCCGGTGAAGGCGCCCTTCTCGTGGCCGAACAGCTCGTTGGCCAGCAGTTCCTCGTGCAGGGCGCCACAGTTCACCGCGACGAAACGGTTGCCGGCGCGGCCGCTCTGGGCATGGACGTAGCGCGCCAGCAGTTCCTTGCCGGTGCCGGATTCGCCGGTGACCAGCACGTTGCAGTCGGTAGGGCCGACCTGGCGCGCGGTGTCGAGCAGCCGCAGCATGGTGGCGTCCTGGGTGACGATGTTGAGATTGCCCTCGTAGCCTTCGATGTGATGTTTCAGGCCGCGCTGTTCCCGGCGCAGGTGCACCACTTCCAGCGCGCGCTTCACCCACTGGCGCACATCGTCCAGGCGGTAGGGCTTGGCGATGAAGTGGTAGGCGCCGGTCTTCATCGCCTCCACGGCCGCCTCCAGGGTGGCGTAGCCGGTGATGACGATGACCTCGCATTCCGGCTGCAATTCCCGGGCGCGGCGCAGCAGGGCCATGCCATCCACTCCCCGCATGCGCAGGTCGGTAAGCACCACGTCGAACTCGTGCTGTTGCAGCTCCTTCAGGCCGGTGGCGCTGCTCTGGCAGGCCGTGACGTCATACCCCTCCCGGCGCAGCATGTGGCCGAGATTCTTCAGGGCGATGGCCTCGTCGTCCACCACCAGGACGCGGGCGGGCGTTACGGCAAGAGTCATGGCTGGCCTCGGCGGGTAAGCGTGGGCGCCGGGATGGCGCTCCGCGCATCAGATGCTAACTTGTTTCATTATGGAAACATGTTTCTATTGTAAAACACGAAGTTCGATTCATTATTAATCAATAGTTTACGATTACATATCGCATTATGTTTCATTATAGAAACACATAATAATTGACTTCATGACATAAAATTTGTAACAAAAACAATGCATTGATAATATTTTAACGATGGCACGGGGCTTGCGAAGGAGGTAGCCCGCCCCATCGCGTTGTCCACCCCATGAAAAGCCTTGCCGACCAGACCAAACAAGCCTTGAGCGAAATGGCGGCCGGCGACATGCGCGCGGTGCCCGGCGTGGAGGCTTCCCCCGCCGCCGCATCCCACAAATGGATCGCCCTGGGCGTGGGCGACACCCTGCCCGGACATGTCATGGACTATGTCATCGGCGCCTGCCGCCGCATGCAGGCCGACCTGCTGCTGCTGGCGGTCGACCCGGCGCGGGCGCGCGGGCTGCTGGCGGCCTATCTGCCGGAACTGTCCGGCATCGAGTGGCGCGTTGAACAACTGGCAAACGCCTCCGCCGCCGCCGTGATGCAAACCCTGGAACGCCAGCACGGCGTCCTGTTCGCCGTGTCCGGGGTCGAGAACGATCCCGTGCACCCGCTCCCACGCGTCCGTCGCGGCCCGCGTTCCCCGGTGCCGGTGGTGCTGGTCACCCCGAAGCATCCGGAAGCGGCGCCGCATTCGGCGCGAAACGTCGAGCCATGAGCCAGGGCCCCTCTTTCCCACCCATTCCATTCCACTTAACCATCGAGCCGGCAATCAAATGAATGTACCCCGCATAGATCAGTTCCCCGCCTGGGCCCGCCCCCTGCTGCCCTTCCTGCAATGGTTTCCCTGCGTCAACCGGGGCACCGTCAAGGCCGACGCCATGGCCGGCCTCACCGGCGCCCTGGTGGCGTTGCCGCAAGGCGTGGCCTTCGCCACCATCGCCGGCATGCCGCCGGAATACGGCCTTTACGCCGGCATGATCCCGGCGGTGATCGCCGCCCTGTTCGGCTCCTCCTGGCATTTGGTTTCCGGCCCCACCACGGCGGCCTCCATCGTCCTGTTCTCGGTGCTCTCGCCCCACGCCGAACCCGGCTCCGCCCAATACGTCCACCTGGCGCTGACCCTGACCTTCATGGTGGGCCTGATCCAGATCGTCATGGGCTTCGCCAAGCTGGGCACCCTGGTCAACTTCATCTCCCACTCTGTGGTCACCGGCTTCACCGCGGGGGCGGCGATCCTGATCGCCACCAACCAGTTGAAGCACTTCACCGGCCTGGCCATCGCCCGCGGCAGCTCCTTCTCCACGACCTGGAGCACGGCGTTCACCCACTTCGCCGACATCAAGCCTGGCGTCTTTACTGTGGGCCTGGCCACCTTGCTGCTGGGCATCGCGGTGAAACGCTTCTTGCCGAAGTGGCCCTACATGATCGTCGCCATGCTGGGCGGCTCCGCCCTGGCCACCTACCTGACGATGTCCAAGGGCATCACACTGGCCACCGTGGGCGCCCTGCCCGCCGTGATGCCGCCTTTGTCCGCCCCCAGCTTCGACGCCGACAGCATCCGCGCGGTGGCGTCCGGCGTGGTGGCCGTCACCCTGCTGGCCCTGACCGAAGCCGTTTCCATCGCCCGCGCCCTGGCCGCCCGCTCCGGCCAGCACGTGGACGGCAACCAGGAATTCGTGGGACAAGGCCTGTCCAACTTGCTCGGCAGTTTCTTCTCCGGCTACGTGGCCACCGGCTCCTTCAACCGCAGCGGCGTCAACTACGCCGCCGGCGCCAAGACCCCCATCGCCGCCATGCTGGCGGGTGTATTCCTGTTGGTGCTGGTGCTGCTGGTGGCGCCCTGGGCCAAGTTCCTGCCCAATGCCGCCATGGCCGGCATCCTGTTCCTGGTGGCCTGGGGCCTGATCGACTTCGAGGAGATCATCCACGTCCTCAAGACCAGCCGCGCCGAATCCGCCATCCTGCTGGTCACCTTCGCCTCCACCCTGTTCCTGGCGCTGGAGGAAGCCATCATCATCGGCGTGCTGCTATCCCTGTCCCTGTACCTGTCGCGCACCTCCAAACCGCAAGTGCGGGTACGCACCCCGGACCCGTACAACAGCAAGCGCAAGTTCACCGATGGCGAAAACGCGCCGCAATGTCCGCAAGTCCGCTTCGTGCGCATCGACGGCTCCCTGTTCTTCGGCGCCACCTCCCACATCCGCGAAACCCTGGCGGCCCAGGACCAGGCCAACCCCCAACAGAAGCATGTGGCCATCGTCGCCCACGGGATCAACTTCATCGATCTGGCCGGCGCCCACTATCTGGCGGAAGAGGCGGAGACGCGGCGTGCGGCCGGCGGCGGCCTGTATTTCATCCGGGTCAAGGACGTCCTGCAGGAACAACTGGCGGAAACCGGGGCTTTGAAAATCATCGGCGGCGCCAATCTGTTCGATTCGAAGACCGAGGCCATCGAGGAAATCTACAAGCGCATCAACCACGATGCCTGCCGCACCTGCACGGCGCGCATCTTCCGTGAGTGCGGCGCCGCCGCCGCGGCCGACACAGCCCCCCTGGCAGAGCGGGCCCAAGCCTGATACGCCAGCAGCGCCGGGCTTGCAGTCGGAGTAGCAGGCTCACCCGACCGGTGAGCGTGATCGAAGGCGCGAACCTCGGCACCCATGCGGCCTCACGGAGCCAAACGAGGGGCCAACTGAGGAATCGAGGATCACGGCTGGCCCAGCAGCCGCACCTCGGTTTGCGGGAAGGGGATGCTGATGCCGCGGGCGCGGAAGGTTTCCACAATGGATTTGTTGATGGCCCCGGCGGCCGTGGGGTAGGCCTCCACGGCTACCCAGGGGCGGATCGAGAGGGTCACCGAGGAATCCGCCAGGCTGGCCACCTGCACCAGGGGCACGGGGTCTTTCAACACCACCGGGTTGGCGGCGAGGAGGGCATCGACCGCCGCCAGGGCCAGGTTCAGGTCGGTGTCGTAGGCCACCCCCACGCTCACTTCCACCTGCCGCACCTGGCCGTAGTTGTGCATGACTTCCCCGGCGATCTTGCGGTTGGGGATGACCACGCGGGAACGATCAGGATGGGTCAGGATGGTATTGAACAGGCCGATGAATTCCACCTGGCCTTCGACGCCGATGATGGACACGTATTCCCCCACCCGGAACGGCCGCGTG
>CAIXFP010000821.1 GCA_903918705.1 uncultured Pseudomonadota bacterium | reverse complement strand
GCGGCGCCACCACGGAGCGCACGGTAAAAGTGCTGGAGCAACTGGAACAGTATTTCCTGAAGCAGCCGGAGGTGTCCAAGGTGGTGGGCGTGGTGGGCTTCTCCTTCTTCGGCAAGGGCCAGGACGCCGCCATCGCCTTCGTGCGACTGAAGGACTGGGACGACCGCCCCAGGCCGGACCAGCACGCGCTGAAGATCGCCCAGCGTGCCAACATGGCTTTGTTCGGCATCAAGCAGGCCATGATCTTCGCCCTTAATCCGCCGCCCATCCCGGAACTGGCGGCGGTGGGAGGCTTCGACTTCCGTTTGCAGGACCGCTCCGGCCTCGGTCGCGACAAGCTGCTGGAAGCGCGCAACATGGTGCTGGGCATGGCATCGAGCGAGCCGCGCCTGGCCGGCGTGCACCCGGAAGGCAAGGAGCCGGCGATCCAGTTGCTGCTCGACATCGACCGCCTGAAAGCCAGTTCCCTCGGGCTGGACATGAGTGAGGTGAACCAGGCCTTGGGCGTGGGCCTGGGCTCCGCCTACGTCAACGACTTCATCCGCGACGGCCGCGTGTTGCGGGTGGTGATGCAACTCGACGCCGCGGCGCGACGCACGCCGGAAGGCCTGTTGAGCCTGCGCGTGCGCACCCGACAGGGCGCCATGGTGCCCCTCTCGGAAATCGCCACACCACGCTGGGAAGTGGGTTCGCCCAAGCTGGACCGCTACAACGGCGTGCCGGCCATGAAGATCGCGGGCTCCCCCTCCCCCGGCCGAAGTACCGGCGAGGCGATGCAGGCGATGCAGGACATCGCCGCCAAGCTGCCGGCCGGCATCGGCTTCGAGTGGTCCGGCACGTCCTACGAGGAGAAGCTCTCGGGGGCTCAGGCGCCGGTGCTGTTCGCCCTGTCCATCGTGGTGGTGTTCATGTGCCTGGCCGCCCTCTACGAATCCTGGACCGTACCCCTTGCGGTGCTGCTGGTGGTGCCCCTGGGGGTGTTCGGCGCGGTGCTGGCGGTGACCCTGCGCGACCTGCCCAACGACGTTTATTTCAAGGTGGGCCTGATCGCCATCATCGGCCTGTCGGCCAAGAACGCCATCCTGATCGTGGAGTTCGCGCGGCAACTGGAGGCGCGCGGCAAGGCGCCCCTGGAAGCGGTGCTGGGCGCTTGCCGATTGCGTTTCCGCCCCATCGTGATGACCTCCATCGCCTTCATCTTCGGTGTGTTGCCCCTGGCCATCTCCACCGGCGCGGGTGCCGCCAGCCGCCATGCCATCGGCACCGGGGTCATGGGCGGCATGATCGCCGCCACGGTGCTGGCGGTGTTCATCGTGCCGGTGCTGTACCTGACGGTGCGCCGCCTGTTCCCCGCCCCGATTCGCTACCACGGCGCCGCCGAACATGGAGACGAGCATGAATAAGACCCTGATCGCCCTCCTCGGCCTCATTGCCCTCTCCGGCTGCATCACCGTGCCGACCCTGCGCCACACCAGCCCGGAATTACCGACGGCGTGGCCGTCCTCCTCCCCTCCCCAGGGAGAGAGGGAACAACGCTTGAATGACTGGTGGACCCTCTACGACGACCCGGTTTTGACCCGCCTCATCGATGAAGCCCTGGCCCACAACGGCGACATGCTGGCGGCCGCGGCACGCATCGAGGAAGCGCGCGCCGCCCTGGGTTACGCCGACGCCGACCGATCCCCCTCGGCGCAAATCGCCGCTGGTGCCGCGCGCAATCGGGTCACCGGCGTTGGCAGTTTCCCCATTCCCAACCCGGCCAACAACGACTTCATCATCAATGCCCAGGCCAGCTACGAGGTCGATCTCTGGGGCCGTTACCGCGAAGCCAGCGCCGCCGCCCGCGCCGACCTCCTGGCGTCGGACTACGGCCGCGCGGTGGTGCGCAGCAGTTTGAGCGGCAGCGTGGCCCAGGCCTATTTCCAGATTGCCGCCCTGGATGCCGCCCTCGCCCTCACTCAGGACACTCTTCGCAACCGGCGCGAGGCGACCGATCTGCAGCGGCAGCGTTTCGAGGGCGGGCTCAGTTCGGAACTGCCGCTGCGCCAGGCCGAGGCCGAAACCGCCGCCGTGGAATCGGCCCAGTCCGATCTCACCCGGCAACTGCGCCAGCAGGAAACCGCCCTGGCCGTGCTGCTGGGCCGCTCGCCACGCGGCCTGGTGGAGGATCTTCCGGACCGCGGCAAATCCCTGGATACCCTGACCCTGCCGCCGGCCATACCCGCCGGCCTGCCTTCCGAACTGCTGGCGCGCCGTCCCGACGTCCGCCAGGCGGAACAGCGCCTCGCCGGCGCGGAAGCGCGAGTGCTGGTGACCAAGTCGGCGATCTACCCGAACCTCTCCCTCACCGCCAACCTGGGCACGGAAAGCAAATCCCTCTCCAATCTGTTCAGCGGCCCGGCCGCCATCTGGGGCGTGGGCGCCAGTCTGGTGCAGACCCTGTACAACGCGGGTCGCACCGAGGCCGCCCTGCAAGGCGACGCCGCACGCCAGGAACAGGCCTTGTTGGCCTACGAACAGACTTTGCGCCTGGGCTTCAAGGAAGTGCTCGACGCTCTGGCCTCGGCGCGCCAGGCGCGTGAAGCCGAGGAAGCCGAAAGCCGGCGCGGCGCGGCCCTCGCCCGCGCCGCCGAGCTGGCCGGCCTGCGCTACCAGAACGGCGTCTCCAGCTATCTGGAGGTGCTCGATGCCCAGCGCAGCCTGTACCAGGCCCAACAGAACCGCATCGATGCGCGCCGCGCCCGACTCGCGGCGTCGGCCGCCTTGTTCAAGTCGCTGGGCGGAGGCTGGCAACCCGCGCCGGCGCCCTCCCCTTCCGGCGGGCATGGGTGAGGACCGGGCACGGTTCTTCCGCAACACCGCGAATCACTTTGGACACAAGGCGTTAGCGCGCTTTGCGGGGGAATTACTACTGTTGCATTGGGGCCATTCCTGTTACCCTGCCGCCTGTTTTGCCGTGCCGGGAAATAATCGATGACCATCCAGTTCACCCGCAAGAACCTGTTTCTGTCCCTGGCGGTATTGCCCTTTCTGGGCATGGTAGCCGCCTACGGCATCGCGCCGGACACCGCCACCGAGAACATCCCGCGCCAAACCGTGGTGGAAAGCGTGGCGCCCCCCGAGATCCGGACCACCGACAACGGCTCCTTCGATTTTTGGCGGGAAGAACGCATCGGCCGCGGCGACACCCTGCAAAGCCTGCTCACCCGTCTGGGCGTGGATGGCGATGACGCCCACCATTTCCTCAGCGCGGCCCGCGCCAACAAATCCCTCGCGCGTCTGGCCCCCGGCCGTAGCGTCCTGGCGCGGGTCACCAGTGGCGGCCAGTTGATGCTATTCCGTTACCTGGTGTCCGATAGCAACCTGGTCACGGCTACCCGCGCCGGTGGTGAATTCAAGGTCAGCGAGCAGCCCGTGGCCCTGGAAACCCGCCAGGTCATGCGCTCCGGCACCATCGCCGGCTCCCTGTTCGGAGCCACCGATGGCGCCGACGTGCCCGACCGCATCGCCTCGGAACTGGCCGAGGTCTTTTCCGGCGACATCGACTTCCACAAGGATCTGCGCCGTGGCGACCATTTCTCCGTGGTCTACGAAGCCTTCTACCTGAATGGCCAATTGATCAAGAGCGGACGCCTGCTGGCCGCCGAATTCGTCAATCAGGACAAGACCCACCAGGCGCTCTACTTCAAGGATGCCCAGGGCCACGAAGGCTATTTCACGCCGGATGGCCAGAGTCTCAAGCGCGCCTTCCTGAAATCCCCCATGCCTTTCAGCCGCATCTCTTCCGGCTTCAGCCTTGCCCGCTTCCACCCCAGCCTGCACCTCTGGCGCGCCCCCAAGGGAGTCGACTACGCCGCGCCCATGGGCGCGCCGGTGCG
>CAIXFP010000820.1 GCA_903918705.1 uncultured Pseudomonadota bacterium | reverse complement strand
GCCTTGTTCGCCTTGGCGGCCGCCTTTGCGGCCTGTGCCCGCCGCTTGGCAACCGACACGTAGGGTTTCCAGTTTCCGTAACTCATGCGCTTACTCTCCCACGGAGTGGATGTCGAGTTTGACCAGATCGAGCAGTTCCGCGTCGCTCATCTCAGTCAGATTGATTTCCGCGCCGCCTTCCAGTACGTCCTTCACCAGTTGTTGCTTGGAGCGGATCAGGTCGTCGATGCGCTCCTCGATGGTGCCCCGGCAGACGAACTTGTGCGCCAGCACGTTGCGGTGCTGGCCGATGCGCCAGGCGCGGTCGGTCGCCTGGTTTTCCACGGCAGGATTCCACCAGCGGTCGAAGTGGATCACATGGGAAGCGGCGGTCAGGTTCAGCCCCGTGCCGCCCGCCTTGAGCGAGAGCACGAAGAAGGGCGTCTGCTCGTCCTCCTGGAAGCGCTTGACCAGTTCGCGCCGCGTGCCCACCGGCGTGCCGCCATGCAGCACCAGTCCCTCGCGCCCGAAGATGTTGCCCAGGAAGGCCGCCAGCGGTGCGGTCGTCTCGCGGAACTGGGTAAAGACCAGCAGCTTTTCCTGCCGGGCGGCGATGGTTTCCGCGATTTCGGCCAGCCGCGCGAACTTGCCGCTGTCTTGCGGCTTCCAGGCGCCGTCGCCCAGCCAGTGCGATGGATGGTTGCAAATCTGCTTGAAGCGCATCAGGTAGGCCAGTACCAGCCCCTTGCGCTCGATGCCTTCCGCCGTCTCCAGGGCGGTGGCCAGTTCCTGGACCGCGCGTTGATAGAGGACTGCCTGAGCCGGGTTCAAGGCGCACCAGGCGGTCACTTCGGTCTTGTCGGGCAGATCGTCGATGATGCGCTTGTCGCTCTTCAAGCGGCGCAGGATGTAGGGATTGACGAGGGCACGCAGCGGGCCGTAATGCGTCATGTTCTTGGTGAAACTGGCAAAGGTTTTCTGCGATCCCAACAGTCCCGGATGGGTGAAATCGAACAGCGACCAGAGGTCGGAGAGGCGGTTTTCCACAGGGGTGCCGGTGAGGGCGATGCGCGCGTCGGCCGCCAGCAGCTTGACCGCCTTGGTCTGCTTGGCCGCCGGGTTCTTGAGGGCCTGCGCCTCGTCGGCCACCACCAGGCGCCAACGCATCGCCATCAGCTTCGGCAGGCGTAGCAGCGTGCCATAGCTGGTGATGACCAGATCCACGCCCGCCAGCCGCTCGCCATCCAGCGCACGCAATTCCGCTTGCGGCAGCGCGGAAGGGTGGGCGATGAGGCAGCGTAGCGTGGGGGTAAAGCGTTCGGCTTCCTGTTGCCAGTTGGCGAGCAGCGAGGCGGGGGCGACGAGCAGGCTCGGCCGCCCCGGTTCGAAGGTGAGCAGCAGGGCGAGCACCTGGATCGTCTTGCCTAGGCCCATGTCGTCGGCGAGGCACGCGCCCAACCCCATCCGGGTGAGCAGGTGCAGCCAGCGCACCCCCGCCTGCTGGTAAGGCCTCAGGGTGGCGTGCAAGGCCGGACCGGGCGTGACAGCGGCCAAGCCTTCGGGGGAGCGCAAGCTCCGGAGCAGATCGGCCAGCCAGTCTCCCGCGACGACTTCCGACCAGTCCGGATCGGAGGATGCTGCGGCGTCCTCTGCGGCGCCCGCCAGCAGACGCATGGCCTGGGCGAAGGGCAGCCCGTCTGCCGCCGCGTCCTCGATGCCCTGGAAGCGGGCAATGAGACTGGCCAGCCGGTCGCGGTCCACCTCGACCCATTGGCCGCGTATCCATTGCAGGCCCTCCGAGCTGGCGAGCAGCACCGCGACTTCCTCGGCGGTCAGCGGCTCGCCGTCAAGCGTGACGGCCATGTGAAAGTCGAGCAAGGCATCCATGCCGAGCAGCGAAGGGTTTTTGGTGCCGACGCTGGCGGACACCTTGGGCCGGATCGGACGATCCGCGGCCCAGGTCTTGGGCATACGCACGACGATGCCCGCCGCGTCCAGCCTGGGCACATCCTTCAGGAAGCGGACGGCCTCGCCCACCTGCCAGCGCATGGGGTGGTAAATCTCGCACTCACTGATCATCTCGGCCAGCCATTCGCAGGTTTCCGCCGCCTTTTGCACCGGCATGAGCAGGGATAGCAGTTGCGCCTTCTTCCTGCCGCCCGAGAATTCCGCCAGGGCTTGCGAGAGCGGCAGGTGCTGGGCCCTGCCGTGCGCCGACAGGCCGGACGTGTAGGTGGCGAGGAAGGCGAAGGGGTAGTCAGGATCCTTGCGGTTTTCCGCGAGGTTGAAATGCACGCGCCCGACCAGATTCCAGGCCGGATGTTTCGCCTTGAGAAAGTCCTGGAGCGTTAGTTTCGACGCCGCCAACTCGTCCTTCACGGCGGTTTCGATCCCTTGCCAGAGCGCGGTCAGCACTTCCGGCGTCAGGTATTCCGCCCCGGTCATCGGCGGCGCATCGAGGCACAGAGTTTCCAGGGTCAGCGCATCGAGCGGGGCCACGGCGATTTCGCCATCTTCCGGCGTCGCGGTCAGCACCGTCACGTAACGCGCCGCGAAGTCGCGCCAGTAGGCCCAGAGGGCCGGCAGCGCAGTAGCGATTTCCGCTGCGCCCAGGTGCAGCAGGCCGTGTCCGGTGCCCTGATCGAAGGCCGCCGCCAGGCGCCCGGCCAGTGCCTCCGGTAGCGGCGGAGCATCCGCTGCCGCAGCGCAGCGAAGATGCCCCTTTGGTGTGAGCTGCGGCGCCCAGGTCATGTGACACCGCCATTGGCGAACATGATTTCTTCGAAATTACGCCGCGACGATGTGGAACTCGGTTGCCCGCACGACCGGGCGGACAAGATTCTTTTCCCGCCGCATCTCGACGATGCCGTAGTTCGACATGGTCCTGAGCGTCCGGGAGAGATTGCTCGTTTTGCGCCCCGTCGTTTCCGCAAGGGACGTGATCGACTGGGGTTGGGTCTCCTGGATGACTTTGAGCAGGGCCCGATTCTCGTCACTCAACACTCCGGCAAGCGCACGCATTGAGGTGAACCATATTTTCGGTTCTCCAGGTCGAGGTTTGTAGTCGCCGCGGGCGATCGACATGGCCCGCTCCCGGATTTTCTCCTGAGACGTGATACCAATGACGATGGCCTCCATTTCTCTTGCCTCCTGCAAGACGCGGTCCAATTCCGCAAAGAGGTTGGGCAACAGCCGTGAGCACCGCGGAATTCGTAGGAAACACATTACTTGCCTTCCGCGCGGACTTCCACCTTCATATGGAGCCAAAGATATGGAGATCGTCGTATGACAGGCAAGATGTTGACGGGGCGAGAGTTGGCCGAGCGCTGGAGGCTGAGCACCAAGGCTCTGGATAGATGGCGTAATACGGGTGATGGCCCACCGTACCTGAAGCTCGGCAGGGCCGTGCGTTACCGAATGGAAGACATCATCGAGTTTGAGCAGCAGGCGGTCATCAGGAAGACAGGCAGGCAGAAGGCACTCCGGCAAGCCGTCGACGTTACTGAGAACCGTACCGAAGATGCGATTCCCACCCAACGGCTAAGCGTTCGAGATGTCGTGGCGAGTCTGCGAGGCGTAGTAGCCAAGCAGTAACTTGCCCCCCTGTCATGTGAGGTGAACCAGCCGAAAACGCCCAACTCATGCAGCGCATGCAGACGTCGGTTGCTGGCATTGAAGTCGACCTGGTTGCCCTGCTGCCTCCTGAAGGAGACCGACTCACTGACTCACCACCAACTCCAGTTTGCATCGTGCTTGTGCCAGTCCTGGAAAACCGGGTCAAACAGGCGATCGGCCAGCCAGCGCCGCAGCGTGTGGTCGTTGGCCGTGCGGATTCGGTGGTCGGACGCCTTGCGGTACCAGCGCGGCGCTGCGCCTCCCATGGTGACCGTTTTGTCGGAATGAAAGCGGGCGATTGCCTTGCGCCCGGCTTTGGACTGCGGATCGAGCTGAACACCGTGCCAATAGGGAAAGTCGGATTCCCGGTCGCGTAGCACCCAGTTGTACTCGTGACGCTCCCGCTTGCGGCGAAACGTACGTGCCATGTCATAGCTCCAGTTGTTGGTAACTACGTCATGGCGAACTCCTTGTTTGGACAAATTCGGATTTCATGTTTTATGTACGGTAACGCTTGGTAGGAGATATCCGTGGGGCCTGCAACCGATACGGAACTGGCATCAACTACCTGGCAGGGCTCGGCGGGTGCGCTCATACAGCGACACGGCAATCTCGCGCATCCCATCAGGCATGCGTTGCCACGCCTCGGCTGCGTACTCGGCGGGAATCGCAAAACGGGCCTCCGCCAATCCCCCTGCGATCGCTGCCAGCGTATCCGCATCGCCCCCCAGTGAGACCGCATTGCGGATGGCATCCTCGAAATCGACCGCCTCCAGCGCGCAGGTCAGGGCCTCAGATACGCAACCCTGGGCTGTCTCGTTGTATTCATGGACGAGACGTATTTCGTCCACGCTGCGGGAGAAGTCGTAGCCATAGGTCTGGGCGATGGCTGCGCGAATGGCCTGGGCGGTCTCCCCCTGAAGTGCAAGGAAGATGGCATGCGCCGTTGCCAGCGCCCCTTTGATGCCCTCGGGGTGGTTGTGGGTGATCTCGGTGACCCGAAACGCCATGTCCAGGCAATCATCCAGGGTGCGGGCCAGGAAAGCCGCGGGGCTCACCCGCATGGCCCCGCCGTTGCCATAGCTGCCATAGGGTGGCTGGACGGTCGGGGCGGACACCCAGTTGATGAATTTCATGCCGTAGCCGGCCACATGCTTGCCTGTCTTTACGCGTCGTGCCCAGTCACGCAGCGACTCGGCCGGGTCGCGACCGTTCATCAGCGCATCGGCCACCGCCACGGTGAGGATGCTGTCGTCGGTGATGTCGTTGCGATCAGAGAACAACGGGAATTCCTTGGTCTTGATGCGCCGGAACTCCCAGCGAGAACCGACGATGTCGCCGATGATCACGCCGATCATTTGAACTGGGCGGCAGCTTCATGCGCGCGAGCATCGATCTCGTATGGCGCACTGGCATAACCGAACTGGACGATCTGCTGCAGGTACATCGGCAGATATGCTGCGATTGAACCGGCTTGTTCG
>CAIXFP010000819.1 GCA_903918705.1 uncultured Pseudomonadota bacterium | reverse complement strand
TCCGCCGACATCTTCAAGGACAACGGCTGTATCGTCTGCCACGACGCCACCGCCAAGAAGATCGGCCCGACCTGGAAAGATGTCGCCGCCAAGTTGAAGGGCAACAAGGACGGCGAGAAAATCGTCGCCGAAACCCTCACCAAGGGCATCATGAAGCCTACCCTGGGCAAGGTTCCGATGCCCCCGCAGCCCAAGGCCGCTCCCCACGCCGCTGCCCTGTATGCCGAGATCATGAAGCACTAAGCTTCGATTTCCGACGAAAGGCGGGCTGCGGCCCGCTTTTTTTTCGGCCATTCGATTCCCACAAGCGGAATGTGACGTGCTCGACGGTCCCTGTTCGCCATGTGGCTCGTTGATAATTTTTCGCATTTTTAAAGCGTTAAACGTGGACTAAAGCAAGACGGCCCCGTCCAGGGGCCGCTCTCATAGCGATGGACCATTCAGTGCACGCTGCCGAAAGATGGGTCGACATTACCCGCCGGCGTTGGCAGGCCCGCCAGGTGGCAGCCCTGAGTGACCGGGCCGCGCGGGAACAGCTTGTAGAGATACTTGCGGCCGCCCTGCTCGATATAGGCCTCTTCCATATTGCGCAGCAGGTTGCGCGCGTTGGCCTCGGGGCCGCATTCGGCAAAGTGGTCGCGCAGGAAGCAGATTACATCCATGTGCTCATCCGTCAGCGCCAGCCCCTCCGCCTGCGCGGCCTCACGCGCCATGTCCTCGTTCCAGGCCGTCAGGTCGTTGAGATAAGCGTCGGCATCGCAGGGCGCCATGCCCTCGGCGGTAACCAGTTTGTTGATGTCCATCATGGCGATACTCCTCAGATTGGCTAAAAGGCCTGAATTCGGCCTGATTAATCTTTAGCATAGCGCTCAGGAATAACAATAAGACATTGATTACATGGACATTAACGTCTAGATGGCGACTTATCTCAAACCGGGCAAGCCGGTTCAAACAGGCAAACACTACCTAGTCCATGCTCAGAAAACTCGGGCTTTCAGCCGATTTACACCCCTGCAAAGGTTCCCGGCATGGCCGGGTGTTGGCGCCGAAGTCGCTTTCGGCCAGCCTCAAGACCAACTTGCGATCCACTGGCGAGGCTTCGAAGTCGAAGCCAGCCAGGTCGCGATGTACCGGAAACTTCGCCGCATGCATCTGGTGGCTGACCGAACGCATCGCCCGGTCCGTGGCCTCGGCCTGCAACAAGTGCTCGATCAGCCAGCGCGAAGAGTCCAGACCGCTATGGCTTCCCTGCTCGACCAGATCCAACCAGGCAGCGGCCATGCCATGCAATCGGAGTTGCTGAGTTCGATTGCAGGGTCACGCATGGTCGAGCTCCAAAGGGCTGTCCTGCACGCGCAGGCTGTCGTAACGGGCCGTGTCGGCCAGCGGCGGCGTGGTTGCCTTCAAGGGGGTCTCCACTTTCTCCGGTACCGGCGGCGCATTCAGCCGGCCCAGGACGTTGTTGACGTGCTCCACACTTACCCGGCCCGAGAGCGACGAGCTCTCCACTGCCAGTGCGACCGCCACCAGGACGGCGTCAAGCCCGGCGCTGGGCACGATGGCCAACACCTGCGCCATGAAGCGGTCGCCCCCGTGTTCGCGCAGCAAGGCGCGGCGCAGCCGCTGCAGCGGCTCGGGCAGGTCGGCGAAGGGGGCGCCGTTGCGCGGTGCACCCGGCTTGCGCTCCAGCAGCGGGACATAGTGCTGCCAGTCATAGCAGTCCTGGCCGCGCTCGCTAAGTCGTTCATGGCTGGCGACCACCGCGTGTTCAGCCACGACGGCCACCCGATTCGGGTACAAGCGCGTGCTGACCATCTGGCCAACCCACTCGCACGGGACCGAGTAACGGTTGCTGGCGACCGACACCAGACAGGCGCTCGACACCCGAGCGGGTTTCTCGACGTAGCCATCGAACAACACGGGCATCGGCATCAAGTGCGCCTGTTCAAGTTCGAGCATCTCGGCGAGGCTGAACTGGTCGTGATCGGGATGGCAAATCTCCTCCCAGAGCGCTCGGCAGCGGTTTCCCAGCCAGGCGTTAAGTTCGGCGAAGCAGCTGAAACGCTGTTTGGCCGCGTCGATCCAGATCCGGCGCCGGCTGTCTGCACATTCTTCTCCACGACGCCCTTCTGATGAAGCCCCTACCCTTCGGTATCCGAGCCGGAAGCGACGTTGCAGAAGTCTGCGTCGATCTGTTCTGGCGGTGAAACATCCTCCGTACCTTGCCAATCATGGTCATGATGATCACTCCTGAACCCCTGCTGAAAAATTCAGCAGGATAGGTTGAACACCCGGCTCAATTCAGGATCGGTAGAATTTCATTCGTGGCTCAATTCTCGGTCGGCGGCAACAGGCGTCGACGCGGACAACCCGCAGGTCCAGATCATCCATCGCGGCAAGTTCAAGTCGCTGACACGGCAGCAACGACGCTGG
>CAIXFP010000818.1 GCA_903918705.1 uncultured Pseudomonadota bacterium | reverse complement strand
CGCAGCGGGACGGCGCTGCTCCGTTTTTGCTTTAGCTTTGGTTGTTGCGTCTGCACTTGCCCTTGATTCTGCCTTTGTTGTTGTGGAGGAATCCCCTGTGGAGCGTAGCGGAACAGGGGATTCCTCCACCGCGCCGCCGAACTTGTCCAGGATCATCGCCCCGCCACCCACCGCGGTCCGATACACGACCTCGGGCGTCTTATGCCCCAGCGACTGGTGCGGGCGCTCGCCGTTGTAGAAGGCGAAATACTCGGCCAGGCCAACCGTCAGTTCGCCCATCGTGGCATAGCCCTTCAGATACACGTCCTCGTGCTTGACGCTGCGCCACAGCCTCTCGACGAAGATGTTGTCAAACGCCCGCCCGCGGCCATCCATGCTGATGACAACGCCTTCCCGTTTCAGCACGCCGGTGAAGGCGTCGCTGGTGAACTGCGCACCCTGGTCGCTGTTGAAGACTTCCGGCTTGCCGTGGACGCGTAGCGCATCCTCCAGACAATCGACGCAGAACACCGCTTCCATGCTGTTGCTGATCCGCCAACTCAGCACCCGCCGCGAGTACCAGTCGATGATCGCGACCAGATAGACGAAGCCACGCGCCAGGCGGATGTAGGTGATGTCCGTGCTCCACACCTGGTTGGGCCTGCCCACCAGTACGCCCCGCAGCAGGTAGGGGTAGACCTTGTGCTCCGGGTGCGCACGGCTGGTGTTCGGCCCCGGCGCCATCGCGACCAACCCCATCTCCCGCATCAGGCGTTGGACCCGTTTGCGGTTGACGCTGTGATCCAGTGTCTTGAGAAACACCACCATCTTGCGACTGCCGTAGAACGGGTGACGGGTGTATTCCTCGTCGATCAGCCGGCACAGCAACAGGTCGCTTTCATCGGCCAGCCGCGGCCGTTGCTGTGCATAGACCGTGGCACGCGAGACGCCCGCCAGTGCACACTGGCGAACCATGGCTACCGCAGCCCCCTGGCCAACCCATGCTTGCCGTGTCACGACAGGCTGATCCCGGACTTTTTTTTCAGCCAGTCAAGTTCCACCTTCAGCCTGCCGATCTCGCTGTACAGCAGTTCCGGTTCCTGGTGCGCAGCCGTCGGCTTGGGGCCGCGCTTGCCTTCAAATAGCGTCTTGGCCTGCGCCTGGATTTCCTTCTTCCACTGCCCAACCTGGACCGGGTGAACACCGTACTCCTGGCCAATCTCGTTGATCGTCTTCACCCCACGCAACGCTTCAAGGCCAACCTTCGCCTTGAACTCGGGGGCATGCACCTTCCGCTTCTTCGCTTCGCTCATCGCTTCTCGTTCCTTATGGCAAAGCACAGCTTAATCTGCTGTCTTGAAAACGGGGTCCACAATATACCGCGTTTCGCATTCGACCTGTTTGGCGAAATCAAGTTGTGCGGAATAGTCCGGTACCCGTATGCCTTCCCGTTCCAGCAATGATCTGTCCAGGGAAACATGGTCCGGTGTAGCTGGTATCAATAGTTGCTCAATTATTATGGGTT
>CAIXFP010000817.1 GCA_903918705.1 uncultured Pseudomonadota bacterium | reverse complement strand
GGGTGCGAAGCCGGGCAGCCAGAGGCATGCTTCGGCGATGGCTTTGAGTTTCATGGTGTCTCCGGAAACAAAAACGCCCCTGGAGACACCTCGCCCCTTGCGGGACAAAGCATCCCGCAGGGGCGATTGAGATAGTCATCACGGCGTCCCGCAATGACTGGCTGTTTGCTGGTTGTTTCTGGTCGCCAGCTACGACCTTTCAGCCTCTCGGATTAACCGAAAGGAAGAATCCGGCTTTCCGCAGCCGACACGGTGTATCGGCTCCGGGAAGCCCCGTGCCGAAGCACGGGGATTGGGGTTTCCGCCAGCGGCAGCGCACCACAAAGTGGTGAGGTGCGCCTGGACGGTTGTAACGGTGCTACGGCAGGATGCCGTGCGCCCACTTGCCGAAGGCGTTGGCGGAACGCAGGTAGCCTCTGGCCATCGAGAGGATGCCCCGAAGGTAGTCCGCCTCGCCGCCATGCCGGCGCGCCCTGTACATCACGGCAAAGTCGTGAGGACGAATGCCTTCGGCACGCATCCTCTCGAAGTGGACCTTTTCAGCCCGATACAGCTTGAGATAGCCGCGTGCCGTCGCCAGGCAACCAACCGCCGCGAGGCGATACTTGTTCCCTTGCGGCAGTAGATGGCGGCTGTACCTGGCCTCGGTTTGCTTCCGCTTGCGCGCCAGGTGGTCTGGGCTTGCTTGACGCCTGCGGCGAAGAGACACAAGGCCGCCGTTCTTCATACCCACCCTCTTTCCGCGAAAGAAAGCCCCTTGGTCCCGGTCACGATGAAGTGATCCAGCACCTTCACATCCACCAGGCCGAGCGAGGCCTTCAACTGCTCGGTGAGACATCGGTCGGCCTGAGAAGGCTCGGCCACACCGGAGGGGTGGTTGTGCGCCAAAATTACGCCGGCGGCATTATGGCGAAGCGCGTGGACCACGATTTCGCGGGGATAGACTGAAGTTTGGGTGAGTGTTCCGCGAAACATCGCCTCAGCGGCGATCAGGCGGTTCTGGGCATCGAGCCACAATACCCAGAATTCCTCATACTCCAGGCTCCCGAGCCGGGCGCTCAGGAAGGACCGAACCGCCGTTGGCGAGGACAGGTTCACGCCTTGGTCGGTCATTTCCTCGATGCTGCAACGAACGAGCAGTTCCTTCGCCGCCGCCAGCGCTGGATGGACCGCGTAGATGGCTGCGTCCTCGCAAATCTGCATCTGGCGAGGTTTCCAGTAGCCGAATATTTCGCCCAATGGCTTTTTCGCCAGGGCCTTCGCCATCTCCCATCCCACCAAGGTGGACAGGAGTTCGGCATTGGTCATGGATACCGCTTGCATGGTGTCTCCTTCAAAAAGAAAAAGGGACACCACGCCCCGGCCGGGGCGTTGATGCCCCGGTCTGGGTAAATGAATCGCCAGGCGCTTGCCGCGCGATTCCTTGATTGCTGTTTGTTTCGCCTCCCCAGCTTGGAGGATTGAGTCGATGGATTACCCATCGCCAGCAATTCGACTTGCCCTGGGGCACTCGACGAATGCACCCGGGAAAGCCCACTGCGCCGAGGCGCAGTGGGGTGATTTCAGAACAACGCCAATTGGCCTTCGGGTCCACCCACCGCAACGGCCCGTCGCTCCGGTGCAAACAGAGCCACGTCATCCGCGATGGAAAGCTCCTGGATGGCTCCACCGAGCTTCCAGAACAGCACCGCATGGCTGTTGCCCAGGGTTCTGTGACCCGTGTAGCGAGCCACGGGGTGCCCCTTCAACGAAAACCACTCCGGCAACGCACCCTTGAACCAGCCAGCGCGCCAGCCGTAGTCGCGTTGCCGTTCGTCGTAGGATTCGGCCTCGGTTTGCGATAGCGGGCGCGTTCCGGGCAGGTCCATGAGGAACCGCACGTTTTCCGCACACACCATCTTGTTGCCCCGGACGGACACGATCAGGCCGGTATGGTCCCCGCGCTCGCGGAGCCCGGACCTGATCGCCTCCGCGTCGTGGTACACCGAGGTTGTCTCCCCGGAATACATCGACCGAGGCAACAGGCGGTAGGCTTCCACGCAGGGCTTCCTGGCCGCTCCATAAGGCCCATAGATCGTTGCAAAGGCCGTATGGAGGTAGCCGCCGTACTCGGCCGTCCGCACCGGCACCGGCTTGTGGCCGGAACCTTC
>CAIXFP010000816.1 GCA_903918705.1 uncultured Pseudomonadota bacterium | reverse complement strand
GGACCGCGCTGGGCGGCGCCACCCTGACCATCGAGGCCACCAAGGTGCACACCCTGAACCGCGGCTTCAAGCTCACCGGCAAGCTCGGCGAGGTGATGAAGGAATCGGCCGAGATTGCCTACAGTTACATCTCCAGCCACCTCAAGCCCTACAAGGCGGATGCGAAATTCTTCGACGAGGCCTTCGTCCACCTGCACGTGCCCGAAGGCGCCACGCCGAAGGACGGGCCATCCGCCGGCATCACCATGGCCACCGCGCTGTTGTCCCTGGCGAAGAACGTGAAAATCGGCCGTCCGCTCGCCATGACCGGCGAACTGACCCTGACCGGCCAGGTGCTGCCGGTGGGCGGCATCCGCGAGAAAGTCATCGCCGCCAAGCGGGTGGGCTTGACAGAACTACTCCTGCCGCGAGCCAACCAGCCCGACTACGAGCGCCTACCCGAGTACGTGAAAGCGGGCCTCGACGTGCAATTCGTCGGCCATTACCGGGACGTGGCGAAGCGGGTGTTTGGCGCCTCGGCGAGTTGATATTCCGTTTGGAATTGCCTGGTTGCGCATCGCAGGCCTGCCGACACCGGCAGCCGTCGCGGCTTACAGCCAGTGTCCGGCTTCGCCCAGCCTTTGCGTCACGCTGCTGGGGGTGACGTCGCGGCAGCGCGCCAGGACCACGCAAAGGGGCGACTGGTAGCGCTCCATCAGGTCGACGAAATTCAGCACGGTGGCGGCGTCGCTTTCATTCTGGACGACGCCCAGGGCGTCCAGGGCGAGGGGCTGCTGTTCCAGGTAGAGACAGTCCTCAGGATGCGACAGGACGATGTCGAACACCTCGTACAAGTGTTCCGGATCGAGGCATTCGGCGGACTGGCCGAGTTGTTTGAGGACACCGTTCAAGGCCGTAACCAGGCCGGGTCGCCGCTCGGGCGGGGCGCCGCGCAGGCGGGCCTGAGCCGCGTCCCGGTCCTGGGTCAGGCGGTCGCGTTCCGCGCGGATACGCTCGATGCCCACCTCCAGGCGTTCCAGGAAACGGTCGAACAAGGCCCAGAGCAGATTTTCGCGAGCCTCGGCTTCCGTCGCGGCGGGGCCGATGAAATGCGGGTCGCTGAACCAGACCACGCTTTGCGGCACATCGCGGCGCAGGACCTCGCCGGAGGTTTCCATGCCGAAGCCCCGCCGGGTGTCGCGTTTCAGGGAGAGCAGGGCATGGACTTCCGTCCCGCCCCGAGCCGCAACGAAATCCCGCAGGGTCGGGCTGGCGCTGATGGCCCGCTGCATTGCCTCGGCATTGGCGAACAGGGCATGCACGAAGGGATCCTTGATCCAGTCTTCCCTATCCAGATGTACCGGGCCGGGTATGCCTTGCGCCACGTGCCGCGCCTGGGCCAGGGCCGCCGCGATGGAGGCGCGATAGCGGCCGGGCCAGTGGCGGGTGTCCTTGAGCTTGGCATGGATCCGCAGGGCGGTGCGTTCCAGGGCCTGGTCCAGGGCGGGATCGTCCTGACCAGCGAGGGGCTGGCGCAGGAACAGGCGGCTTAAGAGTCCCATGGGCTACAGGCCGCGCGCGGCGCGGCGGCCATGGCAGGTATCTCGGGGTCGGCGGTGGGCGGCCCGTAGAGTTGTTCCAGCGCGGACAAGGTGAAGCGCATGAGCCACAGATACGGTGAATTGCCGACGCCTTCACGCCGCATCGCCTGTATCTGTCGGGGGAGGGCGGGCAGAAGAAATACCCGAGTGTATTCCGCCGCCAGTTGGGGTTCATCCAGACCGGCGACCTCGCCGAGAAATTCCAGCATGGCGGCCAGATGGTCGCTGCAATCGTGATAGTCGGCGCTGTGGTCCAGGCCGTAGGCGAGATGCCAGCGGTTCAGGGTGTCCTGCGCCATGGTGGCGCCGTCCAGGTAATGCCCCACTTCCAGCTTGACCCGGCTCCGGGGCGCCAGGAACAGCTCGCTGTAGTGCAGCAGCAAGGCATCGTGTTCGTTATAGGCGGCCTGGGCCGCCAGCAATTCCTCGGCCCGTGGCGTGTGGCCCAGGCCCAGTTCATGGCGCCATTCCGCCAGGTCCAGGGGCAGGGCCGCGTGCATGGCGCGCCAATGCTCGGCTTCCAGGGGTGGGAGAAAGGCCCGCGCCAAAGTGAGCCAGAGACTCGCCAGGGTGGCGGCGGATGGGTCGAGAGCACATGGCTTGCTGGTCATGATCGCTGCTCCTGTAATTCGGTGGCCGGTCGGCAGAGTAAGCAAAGCAGACCCTCATGCGTGAGGTTCGTGGAGTGGCGATCCGTCGGGGAGTTCACTGGGAACCCGGCTATTTGGTTCGCAAGGAAGCAGAGACGTCTTGATGGCGGCCACAAAAAAGAAAGGGGCTCGTGATTACGAGCCCCTGCCGCCATTCCGCGCGAGAGGAAGTTACAGGCGGGTAAGGTTACTGGAAGCTGTAGGCGTAACCCACGTACAGCATGTGAACATTGTAGTTCGGCGCTTGTTGATAGCTCGGCAAGACCCCGGTGCCGCTGATATAGCCAGGCTGGTAATCAGCATAGTAGAAGGGATCGGTGTTGAGCAGGCGCTGATACTGATACTTCACCACCAGCCTGGCCGGCTTGCTGAGCTGATAATTCCCGTTCACCTTGAGCGTGATGATGTGGCTCGTGATGGTCGGGAAGGATGCGCAGTTGGAGGTGATGGTGGCGGCCGAGCCGGTTCCCGGTGTGGCATTGATGGCGGTGCACGTATTGGTGCCCCCCACGCCCGCGCTGTACTTGGTCTCACCCAGCGAATAGGTCAGATCCTCGGACAGGTTGAGCTTGCCCCCCAGCAACCCTTTCTGCTTGCTGCCCAGGCCCAACATGAACTGGTCATCGGTCAGGTTGTTGAGGTAAGTGCCTGTCGAGATGGAGTCCAGGTTGGTATACACCTTTGATACCCAGGCGGCGTTGCTCATGTCACGGGTCCGGTGCTGCTGCGTGATATAGGCGCTGTAGCTGGTGTCTTCCGTGTCGGTGTAGGTGGCATCCAGATTCAAGCTGTCCGTGACGCCCTGCTGCACCCCGAACTGCTCGCTGTAATCATCCTTCGCGTACTTGCCGCTGGCTGTGAAGTCCAGTTTGTCGCTGGCCTGCCAGTCGCCGCTCAGCTTGAACGCATTTTCCTTGCGCGAAGACTGGAAGTAGGCGAGGTAACCCAGTGCCTCATAGCCAAAACTATCGGCGTACGCTACTGACTGCAAGGGGCTGTAAAAAGCGCTGTTCACGTCGGCCTGGCGATCACTGTAGGCATAACCAGCCTTGACACGTACGGCGTCGTTGACATCGATTTTGTAGTCGAGTGCGAGTCCG
>CAIXFP010000815.1 GCA_903918705.1 uncultured Pseudomonadota bacterium | reverse complement strand
TGCTTCGTAGAGTTTCCTTCATGGCTGCCACGATCTTGGGTATCCTTCGGAATATTCGAGCCGGGGGGATATTACCCGCTTTCCCAGACCACGGATTTCTCCCAGAACTGCCTGACACCAACCTTCCCAGATGGCCGTACAAACGACCGAGCCGCTACCCCAGAATTATCAATTGGGCGAGTATGTGATCGACCGCCGGATAGGCGGTGGCGGCTTTTCATTGGTCTATCTGGCTTACGACCTCGAAGGCCAGCCGGTCGCGGTCAAGGAATATCTGCCGGGGGGAGTGGTGGGGCGGGGGGCCACGGGATCGGTTCATCCCCTGTCGGCAGACAAGGAACCCTCGTTTCGCTATGGTCTGAAGTGCTTTTTCGAGGAAGGCCGAGCCCTCGCCGGTATCCGCCATCCCAATGTGGTGCGGGTTTCGAATTTCTTCCGCTCCAACGATACGGTTTACATGGTGATGAAGTTCGAGCAGGGCAAAACCCTGCAGCGCCACATCACCGGGCTCAAGGAGCCGATGCGCGAGTCCTTCATTCGTGGCGTGTTCGTGCAGTTGTTGAACGGCCTGCGCGAAGTGCACGCCCACAAGATCCTGCACCTCGACATCAAGCCGTCCAACATCTACATCCACGCCGACGGCTCGCCGGTGCTGATCGATTTCGGCGCCGCCCGGCATGCCCTGACCTACGATTTTCAGGCCGCTTCCCCCATGTACACCCCCGGCTTCGCCGCGCCCGAGCAATACAACCAACGGGAGCGCCTGGGACCGTGGACCGACATCTATAGCGTGGGCGCAACACTCTATGCCTGTATCGCGAAAGCGCCGCCGCAACCTTCCGATCAGCGCGCGGACAAGGACAAACTGCTGCCCGCGAGCAAAACCCATGGCGGGTTGTTTTCCAGGGATTTGCTGGACCTGGTGGATTCCATGCTCAAGCTCAACTACACGGAACGGCCGCAAAGCGTGTTCGCGGTGCAGAAGCGCCTGATCGAGATGGCCCAGGTTTCACGCGAACACAAGCCCAGTTTGATGGCTCTCATAAAAGATCGAATCTCCAGGAAGGCATGAAATACGTCGTCTATCAGGCCAGCCGTTGCGGTGGCCGCCCCTACAACGAGGACCGGGTGGGCTATGCCTACACCTCCGACGCCCTGCTCATGGTGCTGGCTGACGGGATGGGCGGCCATGCCCGCGGCGAGATCGCCTCGCAGCTCACGGTGCAGGTCATCACCGGCCTGTTCAACGCCCGCGCCAAGCCCCTGCTGGTGGACATGGCCTCGTTCCTGCTCGACGGCATCTATGCCGCCCACGACGCCATCAATGAATACGCCATGCGCCACAAGTTGCCGGAGCCGCCGCGCACCACCTGCGTGGTCTGCGTGGTGCAGAAAGGCATGGCCTGCTGGGCCCACGTCGGCGATTCCCGGCTCTACCACTTCAACCGCCGCGCCCTGAAGTTTCGTACCCACGACCACTCCGCCGTGCAGCAGATGGTGGACGACGGCTTGCTGGACGAAGACCAGATGGGCGTCCACCCGGACCGCAACAAGCTCTACAACTCGGTGGGCGGCTACATGTTGCCGGACATCGAGCTGGAAGAACCGGTCAAGCTGACCGAGGGCGACGTGCTCTACCTCTGTACCGATGGCGTCTGGAGCGAACTCAATCCCCAGGAAATGCTTTCCACCCTGCGCGCCTACCCGCTGGAGCGCGCGGTGAAACACATGCTCGACCATGCCGAATTCCGCGCCGGCCAATATGCCGACAACCTCTCCGCCGTGGCCATGCGTTACGGCGAGGAACACTTCGACGACGGCGAACTGGTGCTGGCCGACGATCTCGGCCTGGATGGCTTCACTACCCAGTTGAAGCGCCTGGGCAACAAGGAAATGAATGACCTGGCCGGCAGCGACGATGAACTCGAACGCGCCCTGGCGGAGATTCAGACCGCGCTGGGCCGGCGTCCCCACAATCTCTGAAGGAACCCCATGACCGATCTTCAGCGCCCGTCCGGGCGTGCCGCCGACCAATTGCGCAACCTGCGCCTCACCCGCAACTACACCAAACACGCCGAAGGCAGCGTTCTGGTGGAATGCGGCGACACCCGCGTGCTGTGCACCGCCAGCGTCCTGGAAAAAGTGCCGCCCCACGTGAAAGGCAGCGGCGGCGGCTGGCTCACCGCCGAATACGGCATGTTGCCGCGCGCCACCCACACTCGTGGCGAGCGCGAGGCGGCGCGCGGCAAGCAATCCGGCCGCACCCAGGAAATCCAGCGCCTGATCGGCCGCAGCCTGCGCGCCGCGGTGGACCTGGGCAAGCTGGGCGAGCGCACGATCCACGTCGATTGCGACGTGCTCCAGGCCGATGGCGGCACCCGCACCGCCAGCATCACCGGCGCCTGGCTGGCGCTGCGCGACGCCCTGGAATGGCTGGTCCGGTCAGGCAAACTGGAAAGCAACCCGATGCGCGACCAGGTGGCTGCCATTTCCGTCGGCATCTGGAACGGCGCGCCGGTGCTGGATCTGGACTACGCCGAGGACGTGGCCTGCGACACCGACATGAATGTGGTGATGCTGGGCGGCAGCGGTCTCATCGAGGTGCAGGGCACCGCGGAAGGACACGCCTTCAACCGCGGCGAACTCGACGCCCTGCTGGACCTGGCGGAGAAGGGCATCGGCGAATTGATGGCGGCGCAGCGCGCAGCCTTGGCCTGAATGTAGCGCCGGCGCCGCGCCGGCGTCTCTGAACTGGCCGGCGAGGGCGCCGGCGCTACAAAGGACACCCCATGAAAAAAGTTGTCATCGCCTCCAACAACGCCGGCAAGCTGCGCGAGATCGCCCGCATCCTGGAACCCATGGACTTCGCGGCTATGCCGCAGAGCGCCTTCGGCGTGCCGGAATGTCCGGAGCCCCACGTCACCTTTGTCGAGAACTGCATCGCCAAGGCCCGCCACGCCTCCGCCCACACCGGCCTGCCGGCCCTGGCGGACGACTCCGGCATCTGCGTCGACGCCCTCAACGGCGCCCCCGGCGTCTATTCCGCGCGCTATGCCGGCGAGCCGAAATCCGACGAGCGTAACAACCAGAAACTGATCGAGGCCCTGCAAGGCCAGGCCAACCGCCGCGCCCACTACTACTGCGTGATGGTCTACGTGCGCTACGCCGACGACCCCACGCCCATCATCGCCGAGGGCGCCTGGCACGGCGAAATCATCGACGCGCCGCGCGGCAACGGCGGCTTCGGCTATGACCCTTATTTTCTGGTGCCCGCCTTCGGCCAGACCGGCGCGGAAATGAGCATGGAAGACAAGAACCAGGTCAGCCACCGCGGCCAGGCCTTGCGGGCTCTGGCGGCGAAGCTGGCGGGCCTGGAGTCCTTGTAGGTCGGGTGGGCGGCTTACTCGCGTAACCCGACGCCGAGCGTCGGCGGAGGGTCGTCGGGTTACGGAGCAAACACCGCGGCCCGGCGCCCTCCGCATGGCACGGGAAGTGCGCAAATTGCGTCCCGCCGGCCTCGCTCGCGCCGGTATTCGCCGCTACAATCCCGCAACTCCTTATTTATCAAGCACTAGCCATGAAAAGCAGCGAAATCCGCCGCCAGTTTCTCGATTATTTCGCCGCGAAAGGCCATACCCCGGTCGCATCCAGCTCCCTCATTCCGGGCAACGACCCCACCCTGTTGTTCACCAACGCCGGCATGGTGCAGTTCAAGGACG
>CAIXFP010000814.1 GCA_903918705.1 uncultured Pseudomonadota bacterium | reverse complement strand
GTCGTCCGCATCGCGTTGGCTCACAAACTGCTGGTGCGGCTCAACGCCAAGGCACGGGAGGTCAGACAACAACTGGCAACTCTCCGACCCGATGGCACTGCTCTGATAGCCGAATCGCGTTAAGGCATACTCACTCTAGCCGGTGAAGCGGAGGCGGGCTCTGGTGGAGACCAACCCGCCAAGGAATAGCCGGCTGGAACTCATCGACGCCGATGAGCCCTGGGTGGAAAGCCGCTTCGAGACCAGGGAGAAGGTGCGTGCCCGATGTGCGTTCTCGATCCGTGGCGATGTTGTGGTGCCGGCGGGCAGCGAAGGCGAAGTGTTCAAGGTGCTGCGCGACTTGCCGGACGGCGTGCACTACCACGTCCACTTTCCTGGCGGCCGCATGCTGCAAGTGGCGGAAACCCTGCTCGACGAGGCACCCCATGCCTGAACCCGCGACCCTCGCCTACCTGGAACTGAAAACCGCGCAGAACCTGTTCGGCAAGGCGCCGGTGGATCTGGCGGCGGAACAACGCAACCAGGTGAAACAGATGGCCGACCGCCAGTACGGCCTGGAAGCGCGCGTGTTGCGCGCCCCGGAAGCGCGCGACATTCTGGTGCCGGAATCCAGTCTTCAGGATGCCCTGGACGAGATCCGCAAGCGTTACCAGGATGAGGAGGAGTTCGCCGCCGACCTGGTCCGCAACGGCCTTGACCCGGCTCGCTACCTGCTGGCGCTGGAGCGCGAGTTGAAGGTGGAAGCCATCCTGGAGAAAGTCGGCAGCCAGGCGGCGCGGGTCTCCGAGATCGACGTCGAACTTTATTGGCAGTACCACCCGGACCAATTCCGCCGCCCGGAAACCCGGCGTGCCCGCCACATCCTGGTGACCGTGAATCCGGATCTGCCCGACAACACCGCCAGCGCCGCTCGCAATCGCATCGAAGCCATCGCCGCGCGCCTGGCCCGTGAGCCGAAACGTTTCGAGGAACAGGCGCTGAAGCACTCGGAATGCCCCACGGCCCTGCAAGGTGGCATCCTGGGCGAAGTGCAGCGGGGCAAACTTTATCCTGAACTCGACGCCGCCCTGTTCATCATGCGTCCCGGCCAGATCAGCGCCGTGCTGGAATCGCCGTTGGGCTTTCACCTGCTCTTGTGCGAAGCCATCGAGGAGGCGCGCGTGCTCGGCCTGGAGCAGGCCCGCGCGCCCATCCGCGCCATGCTGGAACAACGCCGTAAACGCATCTGCCAGCAAGCCTGGATCAAGCAGTTGCGGCCCAACTGATCATGCTCCTCACCCGCGCCAGCCAGTACACCGTGCAAGCGCTGATCTACCTGGCGCGGCAGCCGCCCGGACACCGGGTCATGGTGAGGGAGATGGCCGATGCGCTGCACCTGCCCGCGAATTACCTGGCCAAATTGATCCAGCCTCCCACCCGAGCCGGTTGGCTCATCACCCTGCGCGGCCGCAACGGCGGCGTTTGTCTGAAACCCGGCGCCGAGTCCCTCACCCTGTTCGACATCCTGCGGCTCACCGACCGCCACCGCGACAACGAGGAATGCCTGCTCGGCTTCAAGGTCTGCGAGGATGCCACCGCCTGTGTTCTGCATTGCCAGTGGAAACCAATCAAGCAGGAACTGAGCGAAGGGCTGGGCGGCCACAGCCTCGCCACCCTCGCCAACGCGGCGCTGCCAGCCTGGCTTAATGGCGGGGACGGCCCCTAAAGGTTGGCCAGTTCCTGGTAGCGGAAACAGTCCACCAAATGATCGTTGACCATGCCGGTGGCCTGCATGTGGGCGT
>CAIXFP010000813.1 GCA_903918705.1 uncultured Pseudomonadota bacterium | reverse complement strand
GTCTCGAAGCCGATGGCGAAGAACACCACTTCCTTTTCCGGATTGTCGCGGGCGATCTTGAGGGCATCGGTGACGGCGTAGACCATGCGGATGTCGCCGCCTCGCGCCTTGGCCTTCATCAGCGAGAGTCCGCCGGAGGCCGGTACCCGCACCGTGTCGGCGTAAGTGCAAAGTATCGCGCCGTTTTCCAGCGCCAGTTTGATGGCCAGGTCGATGCGGCCGATGGGCAGCACACACACCGGGCAGCCGGGACCGTGGATCATGCGCACATTGGGCGGCAGCAGGTCCGGCACGCCGTAGCGGGAAATGGCGTGGGTATGGCCGCCGCAGAATTCCATGAAGTTGTAGCGGCGGCCGGGCCGGACCTCGGCGGCAATGGCGCGGGCTATCCCCTGGGCGACCTCGCCGTCGCGGAATTCGTCGATGTATTTCATGCTTTACCCCTCCCTCCCTTCCCGGGGGAGGGCCGGGGGGCGAGAAGGGGGTTTCGCAAAGCATGCTCTGCGCCGTTCGAGCGGCCCCGGAGTGCAATCCGGGGCGCGCCCTGCAAGGGAGGGACTGCGGCCTGCATACCGCATCGGGCTGGGAAGCGTTGCTCCCTCCCCCCGGCCCTCTCCCGGGGGGAGAGGGAGAACAGCGCCTTCACGCCTCAGCCCCTGCCAGCAGCCCCGCCTCCGCCATCAGAGCCAGGGTCTTGTGGGCTTCCTCCCGGTCCAGCCGGGTCAAGGCGTAGCCGACGTGGACGATGACGTAATCGCCCACCTGTACGTCCTCTACCAGGGCCAGAGAGACGTCCTTGCGCACACCGCCCAGGTCGACGATGGCGATGTCGCCGGCGGAGATTTCAACCACTTCGGCGGGGATGGCGAGACACATGTTCGGTTCCTGATGGATCGCACGGGAAAGGAGGCCGACTTTATCCCGAGCAGGCAACTAACGCATCCGCCGCTTGCTGCATTGCTACGAATCCCCGGGGAAATCGTCTTCGTGAGCTGCGGATGTGCTTGAATTCGTTCCCCTCACCGCCGACCCGTCACCTTGGACAACGCCAAACCCCTCTTCTCCTACCGTCCCTACTGGGCCAAGCGCTTCGGCGTGGCGCCGTTCCTGCCCATGTCGCGCCAGGAAATGGAGTCCCTGGGCTGGGACAGTTGCGATGTCATCCTGGTGACTGGAGATGCCTACATCGACCATCCCAGTTTCGGAATGGCCCTGGTGGGGCGGCTGCTGGAAGCCCAGGGCTTCCGCGTCGGCATCATCAGTCAGCCGGACTGGCGCTCGGCCGATGCCTTCCGCGCCCTGGGCCGGCCCAACCTGTATTTCGGAGTGACGGCGGGCAACATGGATTCCATGGTGAACCGCTATACCTCGGACCGGAAAATCCGCTCCGATGACGCCTACACGCCCAACGCCGAGGCCAACAAGCGTCCCGACCGCGCCGTGGTGGCTTATGCGCAACGCTGCCGCGAGGCCTATTCCGGGGTGAACGTGGTGATCGGCGGCATCGAGGCTTCGCTACGCCGTATCGCCCATTACGACTATTGGTCGGACACCGTGCGCCGCTCGGTGCTGGCCGACTCCAAGGCCGACATGCTGTTGTTCGGCAACGCCGAACGCGCCCTGGTGGCGCTGACCCACCGCCTGGCGGCGGGCGAGGCGATGTCGTCCATCCGGGATTTGCGCGGCACCGCGTTCATGGCGCCCTTCGGCTGGAAGCCCACCGAGGGGTGGGCGGACATCGATTCCACCCAGTTGGAGATTCTGGGGCGGGTGGAGCCGCATCCGGACCCCTATGCAAGCGTTGCTCCCTCGCCCCAGCCCTCCCCCCTCGGGGGAGGGGCCGGGAGAGAGGGAGCACTTGCATCCCCAATCCGCCTGCTCAGCCGCACTCAGCGCGAAGCCCAGCGCGCCGCCGCCCGCGCCCATACGGTCCTGCGCATCCCCGCCTACGAGCAGGTGGAAAAGAACCCGGTGCTGTATGCCCACGCCTCGCGCATGCTGCATCTCGAATCCAACCCCGGTAACGCCCGCGCCCTGGTTCAGGCCCACGGGGAGCGGGACGTCTGGCTGAACCCGCCGCCGCTGCCACTCTCCACCGAGGAACTCGATCGGGTTTACGACCTGCCTTACGCCCGCGCCCCGCATCCCGCCTATGCGGAAGCGAAGATTCCCGCCTGGGAGATGATCCGTTTCTCGGTGAACATCATGCGCGGCTGCTTCGGCGGCTGTACCTTCTGCTCCATCACCGAGCACGAGGGCCGCGTCATCCAGAGCCGCTCCGAGGACTCCATCCTCCACGAGATCGAGGCCATCCGCGACAAGACCCCCGGCTTCACCGGCGTCATTTCCGACCTGGGCGGCCCCACCGCCAACATGTACCGGCTAGCCTGCAAGGATACGAAAATAGAATCCGCCTGCCGCCGCTTGAGCTGCGTGTTCCCGGACATCTGCGACAACCTGGGCACCGACCACGGCCCCCTGATCCAGCTCTACCGCAAGGCCCGTGCGCTACCCGGCATCAAGAAGATATTGATCGGCTCCGGGGTGCGCTACGACCTGGCGCTGCGCTCGCCGGAATACGTGAAGGAACTGGTTACCCACCACGTCGGCGGTTATCTCAAGATCGCCCCGGAACACACCGAGGCCGGGCCGCTTTCCCACATGATGAAGCCGGGCATAGGCAGCTACGAGAAGTTCAAGCAGATGTTCGAGCGCTACTCGAAAGAGGCCGGCAAGGAGCAATACCTGATTCCCTACTTCATCGCCGCCCACCCGGGCACCAGCGATGAAGACATGTTGAACCTGGCCCTCTGGCTCAAGCGCAACAACTTCCGCCTGGACCAGGTGCAGACCTTTTTGCCCACGCCCATGGCGCTCGCCACGACGATGTACCACACGGAAAGGAACCCTTTGCACAAGGTGTTGCGCGGCAGCGGGAGTGAGAAAAACCCAGCCGTTCCGGTGGTGCGCGCCGGTCGCGTGCGCAAACTGCACAAGGCCTTCCTGCGCTATCACGATCCGGAGAACTGGCCGCTATTGCGCGACGCCCTGAAATCCATGGGCCGCGCCGACCTGATCGGCAACGGCAAGCAGCATTTGATCCCGGATTTCCAGCCCGCCGGCACCGGCCGCCGTTTCGAGAGTGCCGCGCCCACCGGAGAACGCCGCCCGCCACGCCCCGCCACTGCCCGCGCCAGGCCGGAAACGAGGCGACCGGGAAAACCCTCGGGGCCGCGCGGCGGACGTTCGCGTTAGCCGGCGCGCGGCGCCAGCCACTTCAGCAGCATGGCAAATAGCGCGTCCGGATCCACCGGCTTGGCGATGAAATCGTTCATGCCGGCTTCCAGGCAGCGCGCCTTGTCCTCGGCGTAGGCGTTGGCGGTCATGGCCAGGATCGGCAGGCCGGCGCACCCCGGCAGGCGGCGTATCTGCCGGGTGGCCTCCAGACCGTCCATGTGGGGCATCTGCATGTCCATCAGAATCAGGTCGTAGCGGTTGCGGCTGGCCATGGCCAGTGCGAGGGTGCCGTCCGCGGCCGTATCCACTGCCAAACCGGCGTCTTCCAGCAGGGATTGCGCCACCTCGCGGTTGATGATCTCGTCTTCCGCCAGCAGCACCCGGCAACCGCCATGGTCGCGGCGCAGGAGAGTCTCCGGGTCCGTGCGCGGGCGGGCGGCTTCCCAGGCCGAAGCCGGCGCCCCCTTGCCCAGCCGGGCGGTGAACCAGAAGGTGCTGCCGACGCCAGGATTGCTGGCGGCGCCGCTGTCTCCGCCCATGAGTTGGGCGATCTTGCGGGTGATGGCCAACCCCAGGCCGGTGCCGCCATATTTGCGGGTGGTGCTGTTGTCGGCCTGCTCGAAGGCGTTGAACAGCCGCGGCAGGGTTTCCGGGGCTACGCCGATGCCACTGTCCTCCACCTCGAAACGCACCAGGGCGCTGTCCGCATCCTCATCGTCCAAGCGCACCCGCAGGGTGACGCCCCCGCGCTCGGTGAACTTGACGGCATTGGTGGCGTAGTTGAGCAGGGCCTGCTGAAGACGGGTGGCATCACCCAACAGCCGGTAGGGCAGGGGTTGCACCTCCGTGGCCATACGCAAGCCCTTGGCCTGGACCCGGTCATGCAGCATGGACACCACGTTGGCCAGCAGGCTTTCCACGTGGACGTCGCCGTGTTCCAGGGTGAACTTACCGGCCTCGATCTTGGACAGTTCCAGGATGGCGTTGATGATGTTGAGCAGGTGGACGCTCGCCCCCTCCAGTTTGCCCAGTTGCTCGTCCTGCTTCGGGGTGAGGCCGCCGCGGCGGATCAGATGGGCCATGCCGGTGATGGCGTTGAGAGGGGTGCGGATCTCGTGGCTCATGTTGGCCAGGAAGGCGCTCTTGGCCACATTGGCGGCCTCGGCGGCGTCCCGCGCCTGGCGCAGTTCGTTGGTGCGCTCCACCACGCGCCGCTCCAGGGTCTGCTCGACGGTCTTCTGCTCGGTCAGGTCGAAGTTGACGCCGATCATGCGTAGCGGTTTGCCCGCCGCATCGAAACTGGCATGGGAAGCGGCCTTGAGATAATGGATCGAGCCATCGGGCCAGACCACGCGGAATTCCGGTGCAAACTCCCGTTCCCCGCACAGGGAGGCCTGGATCTCTTCCGCGACGTAGGCCTTGTCCTCCGGATGGATGGCGCTCATCCAGGATGCGTAGGTTCCACCAAACTGGGCCGGCTGAAGGCCATGGAGCTGGCAGATGACCTGGTCCCAGACCAGCCGGTCGTGCGCCACGTCCCAGTCCCAGGTGCCGATGATGCCGGCGGAGGCCGCCGCTTCCAGGCGCGCCTTGGACTCCCACAAAGCGGCTTCGGCCCGCTTGCGATCGGTGATGTCGCGGGTGATGGACAAAAGCAGGGGCTCGCCGTTGAGTTCCATGCGCAGGGTGGAAATCAGGCCCCAGAGGGTTTCCCCGTTTTTCCTGCGGAAGCGGACTTCCTCGTTGTTCACCCTGCCGGTCGTTGCCATGATCTCCATCAGCCTCTGGCGATCCGTTGGATCGACCCAGAGATTGAGTTCCAGGCCGGTGTGGCCGATGACCTCCTCGCGTCGGTAGCCGGTGATGTCGATGAAAGCCTGGTTGACTTCGATATAACGGCCGTCCTCGGCACGGGTGATGTTGATGGCGTCCATGGTGGTCTGGAACACCTCGCGGTAGCGTTCCTCGCTCTCCGCCAGGGCTTTCTCGGCTCGCTTGCGGTCCGTGATGTCGCGCACGACGCCATACAACACCCGGCGATCCGGCCGTTTCATGGCGGTGAGGGTGACTTCTGCCGGGAACTCGCCGCCATCGGCTCGCCGGTGCAGCCATTCGAAGCGATGGACTCCGTGTTCCTCGGCCAGAACCATCATCCGTTCTGCCTTGGTGGCGGAATCCTCGCCGTCCGGTTGCAAGGGTGGGGAGAACTCCGAAGGGTGGCGGTCAATGAAGTCTTTCCCTTCCTTGAGGCCGAACATGGCGGCGGCGCTGGCGTTGCCTTCGCCGAAAAGGTGGCCGTTGAGCACCCACACCGCATCCGGCGAAGAGTCGAACAGGTGGCGAAAGCGCGCCTCGCTCTCCCGCAAGGCGGTATCCACCCGCTTGTGTTCCGCCAGTTGCCGCATCAGGTTCAGGGTGTTGGAGGACAGGGTGCCGTAGATGGACAGGATGATGTCGATCAGGGCCCGCGTCGCCCCGCTCATCTGTTCCGCCCCACGTTGCTTGGCCGCCGCCAAGGGCAGCCCGGCGCGCAGGGCGTGCACCACGTAGGCCATGTGGCGATCGGTTTCCAGGATATGGGAGGCGAGCCAGCGCGCCAGGAAGGCCAGGGCTTCTTCCACCACATGTTCCAGGGACTCGCTGGCCTGATGGTTTTTCAGTTGCCGCAGGGTTTGCACGAAGGATTCGTGGGTCGCCTTGTGCCCGGTTTCGTAGGCGTCCTCGGCCAGGTACTGGTGCCAGATGGCCTCTTCCGTCCGGAAGTGGTAGACGGTGTAGTCCGCCAGTTCGTCAAGAATGCGGTTGAGGTCGAGGTCGTCGCTGCGGAAAGCCACATGGCTGGCCAGCACGTTGAGCAGTTGCACCAGCTTGCGGTGCTGCTGGTCCACCTCAACCAGGCCGGTGTCGAAATTGTCGTTCCAGGGAAAGATGTCTACGGATTGCATGCTGTCTGGCGGCCTTGCATCCTAGGGGTCATCGGGCCAGAAGCGGGCAACCGCCGGGCGCGGGCCGGACGGGGCAGGCGCAAAGCCCGCAACCCGATGCCTTGATAAATCATTTTGATCATGGATTTCCCTCTCCGTCGCCACGCCCCGCCGCGGCTGGCCTGGATTGTAGCCGTCGCGGCCGTCCCCGTCTGCCGCGGGCTTAGTCGGTACCGTTGATCAGATAAAGCGCGCAGTCCCGGTCCTCGGCCGCCCATCGCCGGGCGGCGGAAAGAAAGATTTCGATCAGGGTGTCCCGCGACTCGCCGGGAATCTGGTCCGCATGGGTGATCAGGAGGCGCAGCGGCCCCGAGTGCCAGGACAGGTCAGCCAGGCACTCGTCCAGGGCATCCCAGTTGCCACCGTAATACGCGGGGAAATCCAGCGCCGCGCCGATGGCCGCCAGCAGGGCTTCCCGGGCGGCGAGGGCGCGGCCGTCCAGCGTGGGCATGGGCAGGCCGGGCGGCGTGTTGCCCCGGAAGACGCCGTTCATTCCCGGACCCTCCGGAAAGAACGGTAGTGGTCCGCCGTGTACCAGTACTCGCCGCCGCGGCCGCCGCTGATGAGGCGGCGCGCGCCACGATGATGAACGCCGGGCGTGGGTATGGTGTATTCGTGGTAATAGCCCCGCGCACGGGCGGGTAGCCGTTGTTCATAGTTGCCGAAAACGATGCCGTCGCGCGGGAACGGAAACGGCCCGCCCTGCTTGATCAGCGCCAGGGTGGCGCGGCCTTCGGGGGGAAGCTGGGCAACCAGGATTTCATCGAGGCCATGGGCACTTTTACCCGCACTCGCGCCGCCCCAGAACGCCTGGGCGGTGAAGGGCAACAGGGCCAGCAGGAAGAGGAGGAGGAAGCGTTTCATGGGTAGTGCCGGCGCCTCGCCGTCGTCCCTTAAATCGTCGGCGCGGCGCCGGCGCTACATTCATCGTCGGCGTGGGCCGCGACGTAAGCCATCACCGCCGCCGCGTCGGCTGCCATCGGCGTCACCCGCCGCGGCAAGTCCTCGATGTTTTCCAGGCCAGCCGGACGTTCCGGCCGGCGCCCCAGGGCCTCCACGATGGTGTCCTCGAACTTGGCCGGCAGCGCGGTTTCCAGACACACCAGGGGCACGCCGGCCGCGCGATGCTCCAGGCCCACTTTCAGGCCGTCGGCGGTGTGGGTGTCGATCATGGTGGCGTACTTTTCCCAAATCAAACGGATGGTGGCCAGCCGGTCGGCATGGCTGCTGGAGCCGGAGACGAAGCCGAAGCCCGGCACCTTCTCCATCAAGCCGCTGGCGGCAAGATCAAAGCTGGAACCACCGTCCACGGCCGCCCACAATTCGGCCACCTTGGCGCCGTCGCGGCCGGCCAGATCGAACACGAAGCGCTCGAAGTTGGAGGCTTTCGATATGTCCATGGACGGGCTGGAGGTGCGCAGGGTCTCGGCGGAACCGCGCGGGCGGTAGACCCCGGTGCGGAAGAACTCGTCCAGCACGTCGTTCTCGTTGGTGGCGACGATGAGACGGCGGATGGGCAGTCCCATCATGCGGGCGATGTGGCCGGCGCAGACGTTGCCGAAGTTGCCGGAAGGCACGCTGAAGTCCACCGGGTCGCCCACTTTCCCGGCCACCGCGAGATTGATAACTGAGAAATAGGCCTTGAAGTAGTAGATGGCCTGGGCCGCGACCCGCGCCCAGTTGATGGAGTTGACCGCGCCGATGCGGTGCCTGGCCTTGAAGGCGTGGTCGTTGGAGACGGCCTTGACGATGTCCTGGCAGTCGTCGAACACGCCCTTGACGGCGATATTGTAGATGTTGGCGTCCTGCAGGGAATACATCTGGGCCTGCTGGAAGCGGGTCATGCCT